>JANXBX010000005.1 GCA_025060595.1 Synergistota bacterium
TAAAAAGGGATTGCGACATTCACCCCCTCTATCATCATAAACTCCCCAGTTATGTCAGTATAAGTTGGAAAAAACCCTGAATAAAAAGGGATTGCGACGTTCAATGGGCCTGCCTTCCATCCAACACCGTATTCTTTTTAAAAGTTGGAAAAAACCCTGAATAAAAAGGGATTGCTAATATTATGGAATTTCTTGAGGGGTATTTTTTATTTCTTATGGGGGAAAGTTAAATTGAAAGGTTGGTTATTTGTAGAATTTAATTCTACATAATAGAAAGGCTCATTTAAGGTGTAGAGTACTTGAAAGATCATTAAGTAGGTGGTATTCTTTTTATAGAAATTATTTTCCTAATTTTTATGAAAGGAGGGTGATGTAAAAAGGAGGTTTGTAATCTATTTTTAGTTCCATTTTAATTTTCACAGAAGAGGAGGGGTTATGTATGAAAAGGCTTTTATGGTTTTTGGTTACAATGAGTATGGTTTTAGGAGTCTCTATGTCTGTGTGGGCGGCATATCCAGAAAAGCCAGTTACTGTAATTTGTCCATGGGGGGCTGGGGGAGGTACAGATAGACTTGCTCGTTTTTTAGCTGATGAACTCTCAAAGAAATTTGGGCAACCTTTTACAGTCGTTAATAAAACAGGTGGTGGTGGTGCGGTAGGCCATTCTGCTGGTGCCTATGCTCCACCAGATGGATATACTATAACTATAGTAACTTTAGAATTGGCTACGATGCATTGGATGGGGTTAACCGATCTCACTTATGAGGCCTTTGAATATGTTGCTCAAGTTAATGAGGATGCAGCGGGTGTAACTGTCAGAGCTGATGCTCCTTGGAAAACTTTAAAGGAGTTACTAGATGATATAAAGGCTAACCCTGGAAAGTATCTTTTCTCTGGTGTTGCAACGGGTGGAATTTGGGACTTGGCGAGGATTGGTATGCTTCATGCTGCAGGAATACCAGTTGATGCTGTAAAGTGGGTTCCTTCTACAACTGGTGCAGCTCAAGCTCTAACTGAGCTTTTAGGTGGACATATTCATGTAGTAACATGCTCTTTAGCTGAAGCTGCTTCTTACATAAGAAGTGGGCAGGCACGTGCCCTTGCTGTGATGGCTGATGAAAGGTTACCAGCTTTTCCTGATGTCCCAACCTTGAAAGAACAAGGAATTAACTGGAGTGCTGGAACTTGGAGAGGAGTGGGGGTTCCTAAAGGGACGCCTGAGGATATAAGGAAAAAGCTTGAGGATGCTATCATTGAAATAGCCAATTCTGAGGCTTTTAAGAAATTTATGGAAACTAATGGTTTTGGAATAAAGATAAGGAGAGGCGCAGAATTTAAAAAGTTTGTTGCAGAGCAAGATAAAGCCTGGAAGACAGTTCTTGAAATAGGTGGCTTACTTAAGAAGAAATAGATTAATAAGTTGATATATAGGGGTAGGTTCTGTATCAAGGACCTACCCCTATATTTTTAAAGAGAAGGGAGGTTTTTTTCATGGGGATAGGGGATTTGATTCTTGGGATTAGTTGTATAGCTTTATCGATTTTTGTCTTTTACTATTCGAGGTTTTTCCCTAAATATACTTCTGGAGCTCAAGAGCTTCCAGGGCCCAGCTTTTTTCCAAGACTCTTGGCTATTTTTATAATTGCATTTGGAATATACTTTGTAATATATGGCATATATAGAGTTTTGAAGAATAGGGACGAAAGAAGGTCTTTTAATAGCCTTGAATTTAAGGATTTGAGGAGTCTTTTAAGTTATGTGTTAGTTTTATCTACTGGCTTTATAGTTTATCCGGTTCTGAACTTTTTTGGAACCATTGTTGGTTTTACAGTTATTGGAATTTTTCTTATGCGGATATTTAAGGTTAAGTGGATTACGTCTATTATATACTCTTTCGCTATGGCTTTAATTATTAACTGGATATTTAAAGGAATATTTAAGCTTCCGTTACCTGATGATAAAATATTTCTTCTTTTAAGGGGGTAGATCCCTTATGTCTTATTTTTTAAGTATTCTTTCACTTGATGTAATTTTACCTCTTTTTCTTTCCATGGCTTTTGGAATTTTTGTTGGAGCAATGCCTGGTCTTACAGCAACTATGGCGGTAGCCTTAATAATTCCTTTAACTTATTATATGAAGCCTATAGCGGGTCTTAGTATGGTTATAGGGGTTTCATTTACGGCCATATTTGCAGGAGATATCCCGGCTACCTATTTGCGTATTCCTGGAACTCCTGCTTCCGGAGCTGCAACATTGGACGGCTTCGAAATGAACAAAAAAGGGAAAGGTCCATTAGCTTTAACTCTTGATTTATTTTGCTCTGCCTTGGGTGGTATGATAGGAGTATTAATACTTATACTAGTTGCACCGCCCTTAGCAAGAGCAGCTTTAAGTTTTACTCATTTTGAATATTTCTGGTTGGGTATTTTTGGCTTAAGTATGGCAGCTGTGTTAAGTAAGGGTAACACGATTAAAGGATTGTTATCAGCTCTTTTAGGACTTCTCGTGTCCACAATAGGTATAGATGTGACTACTGGTTACCCAAGGTTCACTTTTGGTGTCATAGACCTTATGGATGGGGTTAGTTTCATCCCGGCTATGATAGGTCTCTTTGGAATATCCGAAGTATTAAAAAAGCTTACATTGGATAAGGATCTAGAGCTAACGAGGGTGAAAACCGATACAAAGCTTCAAGTTATAGAAGCATTTAAGCTCATGTTGAAAAACAAGTTTACCATTGTTAGAAGTGCTCTTATTGGAACTTTTATAGGTGCGTTACCAGGTGCTGGTGCTGATATAGCTGCTTGGGTTTCATATGGAGTAGAGAAGAATCTAGCTCGTGATGAGGTTGGAACTGGAAGCCCCAGAGGTGTCATTGCTCCAACGAGTGCTAATAACGCTGCCATAGGTGGAGCTTGGATTCCTGCCTTATCTTTAGGGTTACCGGGAGATTCTATAACCGCTATAGTTCTTGGAGCCATGCTCATGTATGGTTTGAAGCCCGGTCCATTAATTTTTACTGAATCTAAAGAACTGGTTTATCAGCTTTTCGTTGTTGCTGTTTTAGTTCAAATACTGCTGATACCGGCTGGATGGATCGGAATAAAGACCTTCTCATATCTTGTTAATCTAAGAACTGGTGTGGTTATGACCGCAGTGGTTCTATTTTCTATCGTAGGTTCTTATGCTATTAGAAATAGCTTTTTTGATGTTGGAATTATGATGGTTTTCGGCTTGCTTGGTTATGTGATGGAAAGGATAAACATGCCTCTTGCTCCAATGGTTTTAGCGCTTATTTTGGGTAGAATGATAGAGGATAACCTTCGTGTCGGGCTCATAAAGACAAGTGGAAGTTACCTCCCCTTTATAAGTAGGCCTATATCTTTAACTTTAGTTATACTTATAGTGCTATCCTTTTTGGGGCCATATTTGTGGAAAGCTTTTAACTTTGTTAAAAGTTCTATGAGGAAGGAGTAAGTTTTTCTATTCTTACTTTTGTTTCAAAAAAGGCGGCTCCACGATTGTCTTCTGCTAAAATTTCGCCACATAGGTCATTTATTCCAGTATCGCCTTGATCTATTAATAAAGTGTCATGTCTAATTTTAGGGTTAAAATGAAGTTTAACCTTTAGCTTTCCATTGTGCGAGACTAAAAATGCTTCTTCAAAAGGATATTTTTCTTTCCATATCGGATTTATCAAGCAAATAATAGGTTTTGGTTCGCCTTCTATAGATCTTTGTGAGTTAGTTCTCGTTAGCGCTTTTGGAGTTATTAAGGTAAAAGGATACTCTTCCATAGATTTTAAGTCTGGTAGCTTTAGCTTTTCTGCAAAATGAAATTTCCTGTCCTCTGTCAGGAAGATCCCATCTTTAAATGGAATTTCAGGAAAGATCGGTGAAAATATCCAACCTTTCTCTTTTAATAAGGATGGGGTTATTCCAAAGGAGTAGAGCTTTGAAAAGGCTATTTCTATAGCTTTTTCTACTTCTCCGAATTCTTTCTCAAAACCAAGCCTTTTAGAAAGCTCCTTGTATATGGTCCACTCATCTAAAGCTTCACCTTTAGGTTCAAATATTTTTGGAAGATAGCCAATTATATGATTCCAGAAAGATCCCCTTATATCCTCTTTTTCTAGATACGTAGCGCAGGGAAGCACTATATCAGCTAATTGAGTGGTTTCATTCCATCTGAAGTCTATTACTACCTTTAGTGGAATTTTACTAGCCACTTCCTTAAGCTTTCCGGTATTTTGAGTTTGGTTGAATAGATTGAAGCTCTGAATCCACAAAACTTCAAAGGTTTCCTTTTCAAGCTCAGATGCTAATGATGCTTTGGGAACCTTCTTAAAATCTTTTATGGTGAAAGTTTCTTTATTTATAGGTTTTATCCATCTCATATCAAAAGATGTTAAACTGTAATGAGAGAAGGAGACTCCACCGCCTTTTACTCCAATATTTCCAGTTATGGCTGAAAGGGCATCTATAGCCCTGAATGTAGAGACACCATGACTGTAGTGTTGTACTCCCATTCCAAGCCATATGGAAGCCGGTTTTTCAAAGGATAACCTTTTCGCTATTTCACAGATATCTTCCAAATTGACATTGCACTTTTCTGATAACTCTATTAGTTTCCAATCGTTCAAGATATTTTTGTAAGCTTCAAAATTTACGGTTTTGTTCTCTATAAAATATTTGTTTTCCCAACCATTTTCAAGAATAACCTTAGCTATAGCTAGTGCCAGATATACGTCGCTTCCAGGTTTAACTGAAATATGTTTGTTAACAAAGTTTGCGGTTTCCGTTTTGATGGGGTCTATCAGGTAAATAAATGTCCCGTTTTTTCTTGCTTTCTCTATAAAAGGAACGAAGTGTATATTAGTTCTCGCAGGGTTTCTACCCCAAATTATCGCGGTTTTACTTTTTAATATATCTTCTGGAGGGTGGTTAAAGCAAGCTCCGAAGTCAAGCTCGTGAGCAAAGTTTCCAGCATCGTCACATAGATTTCCATCCATATAGGTTATGTTTCCGTATAGGTGGAAGAATCTAATAGAGCATAGTCTCATGAATATACCTGTATTACCAGTGTTTACTCCTAAAAGTACTGAGTTTTCTTTTCCTTTATCTTTAAGCTCTTGAAGTTTATCTGATATTACGTTCAAAGTTTCCTCCCAAGAGCTTTTTCTTAACTCGCCATTCTTTCTTATAAGTGGATGGGTTATCCTTTTTTTGCTTTCCCTGTCTTTAAGGAATTTATAAATTCTTTGACATAGGAAATTTTTCGTATAAGGATTTGATGTGTCTGGCTTTAGAATTAAATCGTTCTTGATTTCAAAATTAATAGCACATGCATCCCAACAGTCAGCATAGCAGACTCCTTTAAACTTCATTATTCAATTCCTCCTTTTAGTATTGACAAAATAATTTAGTTATGGTGACTAATATGTTAAGATATTTTCTTTATTGTAGCAAGTCTTTAAGGAGTTGATTTTTATGAATCTCGAAGTTTTTTATCTAGGGGCGCTCTTTCATGATGTAGGAAAGTTTATAGAAAGAACCAAAGCTTATAAGGAAATATCGAAGAAAGAAGAGTACAAGAGTCTTGATGTGGGACGGTGGGCGCATCCAAGGTATTCTCATTTTTGGCTTAAAGGTGTATGTGAGAGAATTCCTCTGCTTAAAGAGTTGAGTTCTTGTGATGTGGAAAAAATGCGTGATTTAGTTTTATGGCATCATAAACCTGGTGATCTTTTTTGGTGTGAAGTTCTTCAGACGGCGGATTATCTATCTGCTGCAGAGAGAGTGGAAGAGTCAGAAGAAGAGAAAGAGGAGTATAATAAGGAGCCTCTTTTAAGTATCTTTAGTGAGATCTTTGAGGATAAAACTTCGGATAAGCTGTTTTATCCTCTTAAAAAGCTTGATACGGATGATAACATAATTTTTCCTCAGAACAAGGAATATCTGATAGTTAATTATGACGAATTGGAAAAAGATTTTGAATCTGTTTTAAGTTTGGTAGACTCAGAAGAGGATCTTTTAACTCTCTTTGAAAGGTACTTTTGGTGTGTTCCTTCTCAGGTTGTAGGAGCTAGAGCGGATATATCTCTTTACGATCATTTGAGGACTACTGCTGCTATAGCAGTGGCTTACTGGCACGAGATAATTATAAGGGAAAAGGAAGGTATGGATTACTGGAGGGATCGCTTATCTAAGGTTAGAGATTTCTTAGGGAAAGGCAGTGGAAGTATAGGGGAAGAGGCTGACTTCCTTCTTATTGGCGGTGACCTTTCTGGTATTCAAAGCTTTATATTTGATATACCTTCTAAGGGAGCGGCGAAGAGCTTGAAAGGAAGATCATTATTTTTGTCTATTCTGATGGAGGTTATAGCAAGGTATATAGTTGATAGTCTTAATTTAAGGCTGGTTAATATTCTTTACATGGGTGGAGGGGCTTTTTGGATTTTGGCACCTCGTTCTGTGGAAAATAGACTTAAAGATATTAGAAAGAATATCTCAAAGCTGCTTCTGAGAGCTCTGAAGGGGAAAATATATGTAGCTTTAAGTTGGGTTCCTATTTATTACAAAAATTTTTATGTGAAATCTGAGGAAAATTTTGTTTCGGTGGTTGAACGTCTTCAGAGAGAGCTTTCTAGGGTTAAAATGGAAAGATTTAAAGAAGTTCTTGAGGATGAGAATGGTTATAAACTTCTTTTTGGTTCACCTGGGATTCTGTCTTCCTATGAGGAGCATTGTATTATATGTGGTGAGAGTGAAAAGCACCTTCTTCTAGCTTATGATGAGCCTGTAGGTACTCAAAGAATATGTAAAATGTGCGATTCTTTTAGGGAATTATCGAATAGATTTAGTGAAGAAGATCTTATAAGGTTTGAAAAAGTTGGACGTGACTCAGATGTTGAAATATCAGATTGCTTTTCTCTGTTTAAAGCGTTTGGTTTTTCTGTAAATCCCGTCAAGTTGAAAGAAAAGGAAAGGATTTATTTTAAAAATTCCTTACTGAAAAGACCCAAGAAAAATAATAAGGAACCTTCTGTTAAAACTCTTGAGGATTTAGCTGAGCAAAGTGAAGGAGATAAGCTTTTGGGTTATATTAAGCTTGATATAGATAGTTTGGGAAGGATTTTTAAGGAGGGTTTAGGTAAGGAATACTACTCGGTATCGAGAGTCGCTATGCTAAGTAGGATGCTCGCCTTTTTCTTCGAAAGATACATACCTATGAGGATAATTTCTAATGAAGATTATCTTGTTTTCGCTGGTGGTGATGATGCCTTTATAATCTCTTCTTGGAGTAGATCGCTTAGAATTGCTGAGGAGATAGAAATGTCATTTAGAAAATATGTGGCTGGAAATCGCAAGATAACTTTTTCTGTGGGTCTATTTCTAGCTAAGCCCAATTATCCTGTAAGTAGAGCTGCAATTTTGGTGGAGGAGGAACTGCATAGCGCTAAGAGTAAGTATAAGGAGAAAGATGCGGTTTGTATCTGGGGAGAGGTTTTTACAAAGTGCGAGTATAGGGAGCTTTTAAAGCTGTGGAACAGGCTTAAGGAGTTCTTCAGTAAAAAGGATGGTTTTGAAGCAAGGGGTACGCTTTTTAAAATTATAAGATTTTCAAAAGATCTTAGAAGCATGGATGAAGAGTTTAAACTTCCTAAACCTTGGCTCTTTGCTTATGCTTTAAGAAACGTTGAGGATAAGGAGTTCAAAGATTACATTGTTAATTTGTATGAAAGGCTTCCCTTTAAAGGTTTTTGTGGGGCAGATGAAAGCCCTATTGAGATTCGAAACCCAGCCATATTATATGTGGCTTCCTGTTTTGCTTATCTTTCAACAAAAGAGGAGGTGAGGTAAATGGTTAAAAACGAACAAGCGAGAGAAGGTCAAAATACCAAGTATGATAGTGCTTTCATAGAAAAGAATGCTATTAAAATTAATGAAATTAAAAATGTAGAGGAGCTCAACAGGCTTTGCGAAGAGATAGAAAAGTTAGCTAAAAGCGATAAAACTACATTTACTCAAATAAGGAATATCTATTCTAGGGTTAGGAAAGTGAAGGAATTAAAGGATTTGGTAGCTCTAAGACCTGTCTTGGCTTACGTTGGCGCAAGGAACAATATAAAAGATTTGACCGGGCTTTTAGACAGGATAATTAAAGCTGCTAATAAGAGTGAGCATTTAGATAGCTTTAAAAAGTTTATGGAAATGCTTGTTTGTTACAAGAGGGTTCACAAGGGTCAGGAGGCGAGTTAGATGGAAGTACCTAAGTTTATAGGTAGGGTTTTAATAGAGGGTAAAATAGAGGCCAAAACGGGTCTTCGTATAGGCGGTTCCAGGGAAGTGCTTGAAGTTGGTGGTCTAGATCTTCCCGTTATTAAGGATCCATTTGGGGTTCCTTATATACCTGGATCTTCTTTGAAGGGTAAGATGAGGGCTCTACTGGAACTTATGGAAGGTAAGGGAAGTTATGTTTTAAAAGGCGAGCAAGAAGATACTAATTTTCAAGATTTTTGGGCTAAGTATACTAAGTATATTAGGGAGTCTAGCAATGAGAAATCGATAAAGTTTGAAGGTAAACCTTGTTCTTGTGGCGAATGTAATATATGTAAGCTTTTTGGCATTCCTGCAAATGCCAATAAACGTCCTTTAAATCCTACGCGTTTGACAGTTCGTGATGCTTTTTTAGATAAAGATGATTTTGAGAATAAGTTTAAGGATGCTGAGCTTCTTGAGTTTGAATATACAGAAGTTAAATATGAAAACTCTATAGATAGGCTCACTTCAGCAGCCAATCCTCGTCAAGTAGAGAGGGTTCCAGCTGGTGCTCAGTTTAATTTTGCTATGATTGTTAAGCTTTTGGGTGAAGAGGAAGTGGATCTTTTAGGAACTCTTGCAACTGGTATGAAACTTCTCGAGGATGATTATCTTGGTGGTCATGGTTCAAGAGGTTATGGAGCTATAGAGTTTAGGAATCTTAAAATTAAGTTCAGGAGCCGTTCTTTTTACGAGGGAAGGGAAGGTGAAAAAGAAGTAGGAAGTTATAAGAGTGTTTCTGAAATTAAGCTTGAAGAGATTAAAAGCGCGCTGAAAAAGCTGATTAGAGGAGAAAGTGAGTCAAAATGATGATTTTTAAGCTTTTCCCTGGTGAAAGAGCTTTACTATCCTGGAAAGATTTAACCTTTAGTTCTTCCTCGCTTTTTGGCGGTTTATCTAACGCGATTGGAGAGCTTTATGGTGGAGGCGAACTGCGTAAGTTCATAGAGGCTTTTTCTAAGAATGAAATTAATATTTCTTCTGTTTTTCCTATGATAAGGGGGGAAACGCAGGATATTCTATTCTTGCCTCGTCCTATTCTTCCTCCGAAGTTAGAAGGAAAAGAGGGTGGATCATCTATTGAGAGCAAGAAAATCAAGAGGATAAAATGGTTATCCGTGAATACATTTTTCGAGCTCGGTAAAAGTATTGTGTACGATGATTCTGATAAAAGTTATAGATTTTATTACGTATTTTCGAACAGCAATATTTTTTGGAATGATCTTTTTTATGCTCAAGATGTTCCTGCTGAGTTTAAAAGAGAGATTCCTTTCAGGAAAGTTGAGGTTCCCCATGCTTCTATAGATAGGCTAGATTTTTCATCAAATCTTTTCTTTACTGAGGACATAATGGTTAAAAATCCCTTAGGTTTTTACTTTTTATGTGAAGCTTTAGATGTCTGGAGGGATAAGATAAAAAACGCTGTTAGTTTTCTTTTAGATGAAGGTTTAGGGGGTGAAAGAAGCAAGGGTAAGGGTATTTTTGAGGAGGTTAAGGTAGAAGAGGTTGACTTTTTGCCCAAAGTTAAAAAAGTCATAGGTTATATTGGACTTTCTCTAACTTATCCATCTGAAGAAGAAGTTAGCAAAATTTATTCTTTTTCCTTAGTTAAAGATGATGGTTTTGTATACATGGGAGGAGGTAGAAGCATTAAAAAGTCCAGAGTAATGATGCTTTCAGAAGGTTCATTCTATAAAGGTGAAGTAAAGGGGAAGCTTTTTGAGGAGAGATCGGGGAATATTGTGGTCTTTAGAAACGGAAAGGCTTTTACTGTTCCGGTAGGTGATTTAAGTTGAAAGTTAAGTTGAAAACCTTAACCCCAATATTTATAGGTGCTGGGAAAGAAAAAGTTCTCTCTCCAAGATTTGATTGGGTTATGGGTAAGGAAGGTGTATTATTAATAGATCAAAATCGTTTATTTGAAATTCTTACCCTTAATGAGCGTTTAGTAGATGATTATGTTAAGCATGTTAAAGAAGGAGGAAATATCAGAAATTTCATTGATAATCTTGATAAGGAAAGAGTAATTGGAAAAGAAGATGTAAAGAGTTTGATTAAAGGTAAGCTTCGTTTTAAAGTGGCATTAAAAGATAAAGAGAACATCGAAATCCAAAGGTTTATTTCTTCTCCCTTAGGTAACTACATACCTGGAAGTAGCATCAAGGGGGCTATAAGGACAGCATTGGGGTATTATTACTTTAACAAAAAGAAACAAAGGTCCAATACCTTAAATGTCTTAGATAAGATTAAAAATGTTAAGAATCCAAAGTTTGCCTATAGTGATGCGAATTTGCAGTTCGAAACCTTTTCCGCTAGATTTTCTTCTTATGGAAAATATGATGCTAAAGATGACTTTCTTAAGCTTTTAAGGGTGAGGGATAGTGCTTTCTTATCTCGAGATAATTTTGTGATATTTCAATGTTCTGTTTTCAACTTTAATAGTAATAAAGAGGGTGCACCTGTGTTTCTTGAGTGTTTGGATGAGGGAAAAGAGGTAGAAATTGAAATCAACTTTTTTAAGGGTAAGAGTCCTATTTATAACCTATGTTCTGGTTTTTGGAGTTTTCTTAAGGAGGGGGAAGAAAAGGCTATCTTAAAGATATTTGAGTTTTTAAACGGGTTTGCGTTGGACTTTATAAAACGTGAAAAGAACTTTTTTAAGAATAGACAAAAGGATTTGATAGATTTCTATAATAAAATAGAGAAAGAGGTTAGCGAAAAAACTGCTTTGCTTCTCTTAGGGAGGGGAACCACTTTCTTTGGAAAAACCATAGATATGGCTTTTACAGATGAAGAATTTGAAAGATTAAGAGATATTTTTCCTATTAGACAGATGGGGGTTGTGGGAGGGAAGAAATCAAAACCATTTCCTATAACCCGTCTTTTGTGTAAGGATGGTAGTGGTTATAAGCCTCTTGGATGGGCTTTGCTTACCATAAAATAAGATAAGCAGAAAAATCGTTCTTGACAATATGGTGATACTCGTTTAATATTTAAGTCTGTTTTGTGTGAGGTTCTAGTAACTCCTAAAGCGAAGATCGAGTAGCCATTGCAGGAGGGATGGTCTGTGGTTAAGTTTATAAGGATAGTTGGAGTGTTACTTTATTTAGTAATGATGATTTTAGGGATTTTTTATCCTTTAATAGGTGTAGTGGTACTGGGATATTTGGTAACGGTGGTTATACTTGGTAGGAGAAAAAAGTGGTGTTCGTTGAATTGTCCACGAGGTAGCTTTTATGATTTTATAATATCAAAGTTATCTCTTAAAAGGCCCTTGTCTAAGTTTTTGAGGAATAACTTTACATGGAAGCTTTTTTTAATTTTGTTAGTTTTACTTATGGTTGTGCAATTTTACATTGTGCGACCGTTTGACTATGATGGTGTTGAAATGTTTGAAAAGCTAGGTTTAATTTTTTACAGAGCTTGTTTTGTATCTAGCGCTATAGGTATACCTCTATCTATATATTACAATCATAGGGCATGGTGTGCTGTGTGTCCCGTAGGGAACTTGCTTAGGAAGTAAGGATATTCTTATTCTAAATAAATTTTTATTTTTTATTATATAGCAGGAACCAGGTAGATAAATGGTTCCTGCTATTTTTTTAATTTCATTTAGGTATCCTTTTACAATTAAGTCTATTCTTAGTAAAAGCTTGACTTGCTATTTTGCGTAGATGGTTTATAATTTAGTTGTAAACCATAGCTAAAATTAGGAGGTGTTGCTCTGATGAGTAATAATCAGTTAGCAGTGCCTCTTAAGTTAGGTAGGCGTCCTTTACTTATGCTTTTTGCGTTTTTCCTAGGAGCAATTATTGGATACCTAGCTGGACCTAAGGTTGTGGTAATTAAACCCTTAGGAGATATATTCATATATCTTTTAAAGTTTTTAATCGGTCCTCTCATTTTTGTTTCTATAACTTTAGCTATATCTTTTGTTGCCGATATGAGTAGGCTTGGTAGGGTTTTTGGTCGATTCTTAATTTACTGGCTTGTTATGGGGTTTATTTCAGCAGCTATAGGTTTTGTCATGGCTGGTGTTATTAAGCCTGGTGTGGGGGTCAAACTTGAGCCTCCTCCAGGGTGGACTCCACCTAAAATAGCTGGTATAGATGAAATCATAGCTACTGTTATACCAAATAACTTTATAGCACCTTTTCTTAATCTCCAAGGTATGCAAATCATAGTTGCTGCTATATTGTTTGGTATTGCTGCGGTACTTTTGGGAAGAGATATGCCTGATAAGAAGCAGCTTTTTGTTGATGTGCTCAACGCTATACTAGGGGTTATATACAAGTTTATAGATATTGTTCTTTGGTATGCTCCTATTGGAATCTTTGCTCTTGCTGCTAACTTGGTTGGGGTTGCTGGGGGAATGGTTTTAGGAGCGGTATTCAAGATGGTTTTAACTCAGTGGGTCGCTTATGCAATAATACTCTTTATAATCCATCCTATATTGCTTGTAGGGTATATAGGCGTTAATCCTTTCCAATATTGGAGAAAGATTTATCCAGCTATGATAACGGCCTTTTCAACTACATCAAGTAGCGCTACAATGCCTGTTACACTTGAAAGGACAAGCAAGCTCGGTGTACCTGTAGATATGGTTCAGCTCATTATTCCTATTGCTGCGACCATTAATATGCAAGCCGTTGCTGCTGAGATGCCTATATATGTCGCTTGGGCTAGCCAAATGTATGGTGTTTCTTTAACTGGTGGGCAAATAGCTATAGCGCTTTTCCTAGGAGTTATAGGTGCGGCAGCTTGTGCAGGAGTCCCTGGTGGTGGAATTATAGTTGCTGCTATGACTCTCTCTATAATGGGGCTTCCTCTAACTCCTGTTCCATGGATAGCAGGGATTTATACTCTTATAGATATGCCCAATACGATGCTTAATGTTACAGGGGATCCTCTTGGAGTTATGGTTGTTGCTAAAGGTTTAGGTGAATTTGATAAGAGCAGGTTTTATGCTTCTGACTAAAGGGTCACCGAGAATTTGTTTAGCTGGTCATATCGGTGTCGGTCACGTTTTTAGCCATTCTGGGTTTGTCCAAGATGATTCGCTTGGTTTTTTAACTGTTGTTAATTTTGTTAAAGAGCTTTTTGGTTTAGATATCAAGCTTGTAGGAACTAGCGTTGACGGAGATAGTATAAAGGTTTTTACATCTTACGGCGGGGTTGGTATAGGTAAGCCTAGAAGGGGGTTAACCCCTTTTGAAATTAGTGCCTTGAGGAAGGCGGGGGGTGACCCCCTTTTTGTTCAACGTTTAGCTCTTGAGATCTTTGGTAGGTTTTACGGTAACGGTATTAGTGAAAGCGCTGTTTCATTTATGTATGCTTTATCAGAGAGTATATTAGATTCTTTAAATAGGGCTATACCTGAGTCCAAGCTTTTGAAGTGTGAGGATGAAATAAGTTCGGATATAGTTTGGGGAGTTAATATCGATTTTTGGGGTGTACCCTTAGCCATTTTAGCCACTGTAAATGGTTCTAAAATCGGCTTGGGGCCTTGTGAAGATTTGGAAGGAAATGTTTATAAAGGGGTGAAATTTAGAGTTTTAAGGAGTTTAAGAGCATTAAAAATCCCCACAATAGTTGTAGAAAGCAAAGCCTTTAATCCGGCTCTTAGTGTTGATGTTCCAAGTTTTCTAGTTAGGTATAATGAGGAAGTGGATAATTCCGCTGTTGCTTTGAGTCTAGTCGATTCTCTTAAGGAGCTCGGATACCCTTTTCTATTCATAAGTAAAGCTTTTCCTCTTCTTTCGAAACCTGCCATAGAGGTTGAAAGCAAGAAGTTTGTTTCACGTTTACTTAGGCTTGTTAAGGCCTTTTCTAGGGTTAAGACCTCTAAGAGTAAGGTTTTGATTTTAGGAGAACTTGCTAAGCTTATCTCTGAGGATGCTGGTGGTGTTTCTTTTATGAGCTCTAGAGTCAATAAAGTGGCGAGAGCTGTTGGGTTAATGCCTGGTACTGGTGCTGTTATATCTATGTGTTTGCCGAAAGGATATATAAAGGAGCATAAAATTCCTTTCGTTACGGAGGATGATTTAGCCAAAATGACACAAGTTGTGAGAAAGGCAGTTATAAGGCTTTGGGATAGAATCGAAGATGCCCAAAGAGAACTTAATTTGAAATTCAAGGCCTTAGGGGGGTGAGTTTTTGGCTGATAAAATTTTATGGATAAGAACCGGCGGAACTATAGATATGATTTATGATAAGGAGAGCGCTTCTTATGTTCCTGCCTCTAAGGATTTGATCAATAAGGTTTTAGATAGAATATCTTTAAGCGATGTTTACTTGGATATAAGAAGCGATGTGGTTGATTTTATAGATAGCTCAGAGATGATACCCGATGTGTGGATTAGGCTTTCGGTTTTTATAGCTGATAACATAGAGAGATATGATGGAGTTTTAATAACTCATGGAACTGATACGATGCATTATACGGCTTCGGCCTTGAGTTTTATGCTTATGAATTTAGATAAACCTGTTGTTCTGACAGGGGCGATGATTCCTATACTTGAGGAGGGCTCTGATGGAGTGAAGAATTTCTTGGATTCTATAACCTTTTTGACCAGAGCTTCTATACCTGGTGTCTTTTTGGTATTTGATGGTAAAGTTATAAGAGGGGTAAGGGCAAGAAAAGTTAGCTCAGGTGATTTTGGGGCGTTTTATAGTATAAACTCAGAGTATGTTGGTTTTGTGGAGAATGGGGCTATTAGATTAAATTTAAAAGGTAAACCTTTTATAACGGGATCAGGACAATCTAGAGTTTATGCTGATACTAAGTTAAATAATAAAGCTGCTTTAGTTAAACTTTTTCCTGGATTTGATCCCAAGTTGCTAGAGAGTTTAGTTGTTTCAGGGGTTAAGGGAATTGTACTTGAGGCTTTTGGTTCCGGAGGGGCTAGGGTTACTGATCCACTTTCTATAGTTGAGTCTATAAGAAGACTTAAAGAGAAAGGTATTCCGGTTTTTATAACTTCTCAATGTTGTTTAAAAGGAATTGTTAGGTTCGGTCCTAAGCCTTACTATGTGGCTAAAAGGTTGATGGAAGCTGGTGCTATTTCGCTTCATGATATGCTTAGTGAGGTTGCTATTGTTAAACTTATGTGGGTGTTAGGTCATACTGAAAGTTACAATGAGATTGTAGAGCTTATGCTTAAAAATATGGTTGGTGAGATAGACACAGATAGTTAAAGATGATGTTATAATAAACGTAAAAAGATCCTTTAATAGGGGGGATAAAGGTGCATCAAAAAGAGTGGCTTGAAGTTAGAGTTGATGAGTTAAAGGATGTTGTAAAACGTATTTTTATGGCTCTTAATGTACCTGAAGAACATGCGGAGATTGCTGCTGATGTTTTAGTTGAGGCAGATAGAAGAGGTATAGGTTCTCATGGGGTTGGTCGCTTAAGGAGATATGTAGATGGTATAAAAACAGGGATGATGATACCTGGTGTTGAGGGTATCGTTGTTAAAGAAACTGAGAATACTTTGACTATTGATGGTCAGGGTGGTCTTGGTCAAGTGGTAGCTTATAAAGCTATGAAAAAGGTTATAGAGAAAGCGGAGAAGAAGAATATATGTTTTGCCGCTGTTAGAAACTCTAATCACTATGGAATAGCTGGATATTATGCAATGATGGCCTTAGAAAAGGGTTTAATAGGTATTTCTTTGACTAACTCTACTCCGTTAATGGTTCCTACATTTGGAAAAAATGTTTTCTTAGGAACTAATCCTATAGCTATAGCTTTTCCTGTTGAGAAAGGTTGGCCGGTGGTTCTCGATATGGCTACTTCTACGGTTCCGCAGGGGAAGTTAGAGGAGTATAGGAGAATGGGAAAGAAAATACCTCTGTGTTGGGCTACGGATGAGTTTGGTAATCCTTGTGATGATCCTGGAAGAGTTTTAGATAACATGGCTGCAAGACGTGGTGGAGGTCTTCTTCCATTAGGAGGAGCTGATGAGGAAACTGGAGGGCATAAGGGCTACGCTCTTTCTTTTGTGATAGATGTGCTTTGTGGGGTGCTTTCTGGAGGAATTTATGGAATACATCTTTACGAGGAAAAGGGGAAGCCGTCTGGGGTGGCGCACTTCTTGGGAGCTATGAGAATAGATGCTTTTATAGATCCTGATCTTTTTAAAAAGAACTTATCCAAATTTGTTGAAGAGATAAAGTCGGCAGAAAAAAGAGAGGGTTGTCCGAGAATATATGTTCCTGGGGAGAAAGAGTATGAAAATGCAGAGAGGCAGAAAGAGAAGGTTAAGCTTTATTATAAGGTTATTAATGAGATTAAGGCAGTTGCCTCAGAATTAGGTGTTAATATTAATTTAAATCCCCTGTGAGGAAGGGGGGGTAAGTTTGAAGAAATTTAGTTTGGTTAAGTGGTTTTTCGTTTTAAGCTTAACTTTTATCTTCTCCATTAATGTTTTTGCTGAGGTTAAAAATCCTGACACCATAATTGTAGCTACCATAGGAGATGTACATACTCTTGATCCTCACTTTGCTTATGATACTGCAAGCGGAGAAATCATATATAATGTTTATGAAAATCTTATAGCCTATAAGGGAGAGAGTGTTACAGAATTTATACCGCTTTTAGCTACGGAGGTTCCAACGGTGGAAAATGGTCTTATAAGGGACAATGGAAGGACCTATATATTCCCCATAAGGAAAGGGGTGAAGTTTCATAATGGTTATGAGCTTACTCCTGAGGATGTGGCTTACTCCTTTAAGCGCTGTATGATACTTGATAGGACCGGTGGACCTAGCTGGATGATATTGGATCCACTACTAGGTTATGAAAGTCTGGAGGACTTAGTTAGGGATAAGGCGAAGGTTTCAAGCTGGGGAGACCTTTTTACTGAGGATGGTAAGCTTAAGCCTGGATTTGAGAAAGTTATGAGAGAGATATACGATATGATAGATAAAGCTGTAGAGGTTCAAGGAGATAAAGTGGTCTTTCGTCTTGCTAAACCCTATCCTCCTTTCTTAAATATTCTTGCTCAAGGGGCAAGCTGGTCTGCTATTTTAAGTAAAAGGTGGTGCATTGAGCAAGGGGACTGGCCTGGTACTCCTGAGGAATGGTGGAAATATCGCGATCCTCAGAGAGAAAAGGATCCACTCTATGAGCGAATGAATGGAACTGGTCCATTTAAGCTTGTTGAATGGAAGAAGGGGGAATATGTTAAGCTTGAGAGAAATGAGAATTATTGGAGAGGTCCTGCAAAGGTAAAGTACGTTTTGATAAAGAAGGTTGATGAATGGGCTACAAGGAGGATGCTTCTTGAGAATGGAGATGCTGATGCAGTTTATGTACCAAGGCAGTATCTTCCTCAGATTGAAAAGATGAAGGGGATAAGGATAATTAGAGGGCTTCCAACTTTGGCTATACAGGCTGCATTATTTAACCTTAATATAAAAATTGAGGGAAATCCTTACGTAGGTAGTGGAAAGCTTGATGGCGAAGGGATACCATCAGACTTCTTTAATGATATTCACGTTAGAAGGGGATTTTGCTATTTATTCGATTGGGACACTTACATAAAAGAGGTTTGGAATGGAGAAGCGCTTCAACCTACTGGTATAGTTCCAAAGGGGCTTCTGGGATATAATCCTGATGGCCCAAAATATAGCTTTAATATGGAAAAGGCAAAAGAGGAGTTTATGAAGGCTTGGAATGGTGAGGTTTGGAAAAAGGGTTTTAAGTTTACGATACTTTATAATGCTGGAAATGAGGAGCGAAAAATAGCTGCCGAGATGCTTGCGAGAAACGCACGTAAACTTAATCCTAAGTTCAGGATAGAAGTTAGAGGAGTTCAGTGGTCAACCTATCTTTCTGATCTAACTAAGGGGAATCTGCCACTTTTTATAATGGGATGGCTTGCTGATTATCCTGATCCTCATAATTTTGTTCAACCCTTTTTAAGTAGTAGGGGGGCTTTTATGGCCTATCAGGGTAAAAATGCGATTGAACTTGCTAAGAGGGAGTTTGATCCCCTCATAGAGAAAGCTATGACTATCGGTGATTCGAAAGAGAGAGAGAAAATATACTTTGAGATTCAGAAGAAAGAGCATGAGTATGCTCCTCATATACTTCTTCATCAAGCCATGGGAGTTCATGTTTCAAGAACTTGGATAAAAGGATGGTATTATAATCCCATGAGGCCTGGTGGAGATTTCTATAGCCTTTATAAGTCCGAGGAATAAGTGAAATTATATGATAGCTTATATTTTAAGAAGGCTTTTAATCCTGCCTTTTATTTTGTTAGGGGTTACTTTTCTTGTTTTCTTCATGATGCAGTTTCTCGATCCTGTTCAAAGGCTTTCTGCTTACATAAAAAGTCCTGAGGAGTTAAAAAACCTTACTACTGAGGATCTAAATAGGTTAATAAAAAGGTATGGATTGGATAGACCTCTCGCCGTTCAGTATTTTGATTGGCTTAAGAAGGTCTTAAAGTTTGATCTGGGTTGGTCGGAAGTAGCCCATCAACCAGTTAAAGATGCCATACTAAACAGGTTTCCAGCAACGCTTGAGCTTGCGCTATTTGCTGTTTTCCCCGTGATATGGATTGGAATACAGCTTGGAGTAATTTCAGCAGTTCACCGAGATAGACTATTAGATCAAGCTATAAGAGTTTTTGCAGTTGTGGGATGGTCAATGCCATCTTTCGTTTTTGGAATACTTGTTCTTTTCCTCCTTTATGGTGTTTTAGGTTTATTTCCACCAGGAAGATTGTCCCTTTGGGCTCAGAATATTGTGAGTTCACCGGATTTTAAGGCATACACAGGGCTTTATGTGATTGATGGTCTTTTAAATGGTGAATTAAGTGTAGCTTTAGATGCTTTAAAGCACCTTGTAGGTCCTATTATAACCTTGTCTTATCTGTGGTGGGCTTTCATATTGAGGATTACTCGCTCAAGTATGCTTGAGGCTCTTCATAAGGAATATGTAGTTACTGCACGAGCTAAAGGGGTTCCTGAAAAGCTTGTAATTCATAGACATGCTAAAAGAAACGCTCTTATACCTGTAGTTACGGTTGCAGGAATGATGGTTTTGGGGCTTCTTGGTGGGGTTGTGATAACAGAAACTATTTTTGATTATCCAGGAATAGGTAGGCTTGCTGCTTCTGCGGCTCAACAGCTTGATTATCCTCTTATTCTTGGAATAACTCTATTTGATGCTTTGCTTCTAGTTTTAGGTAATCTTATAGTTGATATTCTTTATGCCATAGTGGATCCAAGGGTGAGGCTTGAATGATAGGTTTTTCTCAAGTTTTGTTGAAGCTCGTGAGGAATCCTACATCGCTTTTGGGGATCGTTTTGGTTTCATTTTTTGCTTTTATAGCCTTGTTTGCTCCTCTTATAGCTCCTCCTGAGTATCCTGATGAGCCCTATCTTCTTCCTAAGGCTGGATGGGCTATAGAGCCCTCTCCTCCTTCGGAAAAACATCCATTTGGTACAACAGAGGGACAATATGACATCTTTTATGGGATAGTCTGGGGGTCGAGGACGGCCTTTAAGGTTGGGTTTATAACAGTTGTTTTTTCGGCTTTGATTGGTGTTATCGTTGGTTCTATTTCTGGTTACTTTGGGGGTTGGATAGATGAACTTATAATGAGAATAACAGATATATTTATGGCATTTCCATTTTTGGTTGCTGCTATGGTGCTTACAACCATACTCGGGAAGGGACTGGACAAGGTTATGATAGCTCTTGTAGTTTTCGGTTGGATGGGGTATGCTCGATTGATTAGGGGGAGTTTTCTTTCTGCTAAAGAAGAGCTCTACGTTCTAGCAGCTAAGGCAATAGGAGTTAGCACCTTTAAGATAATATTTAAGCATATACTTCCTAACACAATATATCCAATAGTGATTCAGGCCTCTATGAATATGGGTTCTATGGTTGTTACAGCTTCAGCTTTAAGTTTCCTTGGGGTTGGAGCTCCTGATGGTTATGCTGATTGGGGACAGATGATCTCTTATGCAAGGAACTGGATAGTAGGAGCGCCTGGAGAAGCTCTTAAGTACTGGTATACTTTCCTTTATCCGGGAGGGGCGATAGCTCTTTTTGTTTTAGGTTGGAATCTTTTAGGTGATGCTATAAGGGATATTCTTGATCCTCGACTTAGGGGGCTTAAGGTTAGAGAATGAGAAAGCTTCTTGAGGTTTTGAATTTGAAGACATATTTTTTTATGGAAGAGGGGGTGGGTAAAGCTGTAGATGATGTTTCCTTTTTCGTAAATGAGAGAGAGGTTTTTGGTCTTGTTGGAGAATCAGGTTGTGGGAAAAGTATGACTGCTTTATCTATAATGAGGCTTGTTCCTTATCCAGGAAGGATAGTTGGAGGGGAAGTTATTCTTGAAGGAGAAGATCTCTTAAAGAAATCTCCCGAGGAAATGAGGAGCATAAGAGGCAGGAAGATTTCTATGATATTTCAGGAGCCAATGGTTGCTTTAAATCCCGTCTATACAATAGGTTTCCAGATAGCTGAAGCAGTGTTGGTTCATAATCCAGAGATAAGTTTGGAGGAGGCTTGGGAGAGGGCAATTGAGATGTTGAGTAAAGTTGGCATTTCGAATCCGAGGAGGAGAGCTGAAGAATATCCCTATCAGATGTCTGGAGGTATGAGACAAAGAGCAATGATAGCTATGGCTTTGATAAATAATCCTAGATTACTTATAGCTGATGAACCTACTACCGCCTTGGATGTTACGATACAAGCCCAAATACTTGAGCTTATGGAGGAATTAAGAAAAGAGTATAGGGCATCCATCTTGTTTATAACTCATGACCTTGGGGTTATAGCTGAGGTTTCTGACAGGGTTGGAGTAATGTATGGAGGTAAAATAATAGAGATAGGAGATGTATACTCTGTTTTTGATAAGCCTCTTCATCCCTATACGTTTGCGCTTTTAAAGTCTTTGCCTAGCCTGGATAAGGAAGAAAGGAGACTTTATTCTATACCTGGGTCTGTTCCGAATATCCTTAATTTCCCTAAAGGTTGCAGATTTAAAGATAGATGCAAGGAGTCTTTTTCTCTTTGTGAGGAAGAACCTCCAATGTTTGATGTGGAGGGGGGTCGTCTTGTCAGGTGCTGGAAGTTTTATGACGGTGTTTAAAAAGGGACTATTGTGTAGTATTCCAATAATGCTTGGATATATACCAGTGGCCGTAACGTTTGGGATTTCGGCAACTGCAGTTGGGCTTAATAAGTTAGAAGCTATTTTATCATCTTTGCTTATATTTGCGGGAGCTAGCCAGTTTGCAATGATATCTCTTATTAAGCACTCTTTTGAAAGTGCGATAATCATTCCCGTCTTACTAAATTTGAGGCATTTGATTTACGGTTGTATTATTTCTTATCGATATGATATAAAAATGCCATTTTTGACTGCATTTGGTTTAACTGATGAGGTTTTTGCTGTTTCGGCTAACATGTCAGAGAGTGAGGAATTTATTTGGGGTCTTGAGGTAGGGGCTTACGTTTCCTGGTTTTTAGGGACTCTGATAGGTGTTTTGGGAGGAGAGCTTTTATTAGTTAAAAAGGATTTGGCTAACTCGCTTATGTTTTCTCTTACAATATTATTCTTTATTCTTCTAATACCTGGTTTTAAGGATGAAAGGAAGCTTTCTACTCTAATTGGTGGAGTTATTGCTTTAGTTTTTCACTGTCTTGGATATACTCCCTTAGGGGTCATGTGTGCGGGGATTTTGACCCCCTTTTTGGTATCAAAAATTAAGGGATAGGTGAAGAGCTTGCTTGAGCATAATATTTTTGTTATTGCTATCATTGCTATTTTAACTTATTCAGCAAGGCTTCTTCCTTTATACTTTAAGGGTGTGTTAAATAAATTACCTCATCTTGAGGAGTTCTTAAGACATTCGTCGATGGCTTTAATGTCTGCTCTTTTCGTCACGTCGCTTGTAAGTTTTCCCGTAAATGTTAGGGAACTTGGCCTTAATATTTCTGCTTTGATCTTTGTTTTTATATCTTATAAGAAATGGAAAAGCTTAGGTTTATCTGTTCTATTTGGGATTGTTATTCACTGGTTGCTTTCTGTAGTGATATCAACATGAAGGTCTTAATTTTCGATGGTTATGTAGATGAACCAGCTTGCTTTGGTGTTTCTCCATATATATCTCCATATCCTAGGTATATAGCTGGGGTTTTACTTTCTCATGGAATAGAGTCTGATTATATAACGGTTGATTCTTGGAGAGTTAAGGAAAATAAGTTTAGCTTCTTGAATTCTTATGATCTGCTTATAGTTATATCAGGCCTCACAGTACCAGGTAGATATAGAGGAGGAACACCATTAACCTTAACTGAGTTGGAAAGTATAGCCTCTTCTGTTAAGCGCCCTTTTAAGATTTTGTGTGGACCTATCAAGCATGGTTATTCTCTTAAGGGTGGTAAGAAGGCAGTAGGAGTTAAAGGCCTTTCCTTTGATTTGTTAGCATTGGGAGATCCTTGCTCTGTTTTGGATTCTTATCTTAGAGGGAGGTTAGACCCCTTTGCAAGAAGAAGTTATAAGGATTTAAAGCGGTGGGCGTCGCTAGGAGCTTATATAATTAGGCTTCATGATAGGTTCCCAAAGATAATATGTGAAATTGAAACTGGTAGAGGTTGTGAGAGAGCTTTGCACTGTTCCTTTTGCACAGAAGGATTGCTTGGTTTTGTTGAGTATAGGCCTCCTGAAGATGTGATAGAAGAGGTTTCTTCTCTTTATGAGGTTGGTTGTAGAGCTTTCAGGCTTGGTAGACAACCTAACCTTTTTGCATATATGGGCGGAGAGAGACCAAATGTTAAGGCTGTTGAATATCTTTATAAGGGTATAAGGGAGGTAGCTCCTGAAATTAAAGTATTACATATGGATAATGCTAATCCCTGGTATATAGCAAACTTTCCTGAGGAGTCTTTTGAGATAGCTAAGGTGATATCCATTTACAATACAGCTGGTGATACTGCTCCTCTCGGGGTTGAAAGTGTTGATCCTGAGGTTATAAAGAAAAATAACTTAAAAGCAACCAGGGATGAAGCATTGAAAGCTATAGAGATCATTAATAAAGCAGGGGGATGGAGGGAGGGAAAGGAGCTTCCTAAGCTTCTCCCAGGAGTTAACCTTCTTTATGGGTTACCTGGTGAAAGCTATAAAACTTATGAATTAAACTTTAGTTTTTTAAAAGAGGTTTTAGATAAGGGTTTCCTTTTGAGGAGGATAAACATAAGGCAGGTTGTAGCTTTTGAAGATACTCCTCTTTATGAGATGTTAGGAGGTAAGCCTCCTAAGATTAATAAAAGGCTTTTTGATATATGGAAACAAAGGGTCAGAGAAGAGATAGATTTTGCTATGCTTAAGAAGGTTGCGCCGCCAGGATCAATTATAAAAGGAGTAATAGTTGAAGAGGTTCGAGGGAATTTAAGTTTTGGGAGAGCCTTGGGCAGCTATCCCTTACTTGTTGGGATTCCTATGCCCCTAAAAATTGGAGAGGAATTAGACGTTTTCGTTATAGATTATGGATATAGATCTCTAACGGCACTTCCTATTCCTTTTAAGATTAATGAAGCGCCTTTTAGTGCCATTGAGGCTATACCTGGTATAGGAAAAGGAAGGGCTAAGCGGATAATTCAAGCTCGACCCTTTAATAGCAAGAGAGAATTAATAAATTCTCTTGATGATCCTAAGATATTGGAGTTTTTTCTTGAGTTTTTAGAGTTACCAAACGAAGGGAATTAGTCTCCATGTTCTTTTCCTGTAATCCTTGAACTCAGGTAGTTCTTCTAGGACCTTTTCCTCTTTAATTATCTTTCTTATAAGAATAAAGAGGTTGAGAGAGAAGGGTAAAATAAGAAGCCTCGATTCAGAGGCGGTAACTCCACCTAAACATAGAAGGGCAAGTCCCAAATAAAGGGGATGTCTTATTAAAGCGTAAGGGCCATTTTTAATAAGCTTTTCTGGTTTTTTCAACCTCACTGAAAAGCTTTCCTTTAAAACAGCTCTTCCCCATATCCTTAAAGTTACACCTAAAAAAGCTATTAGGCTTCCCCAGAGATTTTCACTTTCAAAGAAAGTTATGTAACCTCCGTAAATTAGTATAAGGGCGGTGAAAGAAACCATAAGGAGATATTCTAGATTTCTTTCACCGCTTATGAAGAAGTTCCAGCCTCTTTCAAGTAGAAACCAAATTGAAGCTATTGCTGGGAAAACCATTTAGGCTCTATTTATGCTTTTCGTAGCTATAACGTTAGCTTCTGTTCCTGCAACATTCTTTATTATTATATCCCCAGCTTTTATTGGTGCTTTAACTTTTGTATTTTTTATTTCTTTCATTACATCGAATATTTTGTATTTTGGTATAGCTTTATCTATCTTAACACTTACCAAAGGTAGGTCTCCATCTTCGACCAGAACGCTTGAGGCTATTGTTCTCTTAGGGTTAAAGATTTCATTATAAGCGTAATCTTTACCCTTGGAGCACAGAGCATTATCGATTTTTAGCCCGTTGGGGTTTTTATCATCACGAGCAACTATAAGATTGCAGCTATTTGGACACAATATACAAACCATTTCTCTTATCATTCTATCATCACCTCTAACTTTTCCGCACTTTTCAGTTCTTCTGCTTTAACTTCGATATTTTCCATCACAGCAGGATGAAGGTTTATTATTCTCTTTCTCTTTATTACTCTGTTATTACCGTCTCTTATAACTATATATCTATTTCTTGATGGATAGCTTACTCTAAATAAGAAGTTTACGTCTAATTTTCCAGAAATCTTGTGTGGTAGCACATATCTTATTCCTTCACCTGCTTTTACGTCTATCCAATTTTTGGATCTTGGTAAACTTCCTTCAAGGTAACGTTTTGCAAATTCCGCTACAAGCTCTCCTTCCATTGATGCCCAGTCGGCTAAATCATGCACGTGAAGAACATTTCCAGCTGCAAATACGCCCTCTATGTTAGTTTGATAGGTGTCATCTACTATAGGACCACCAGTTACTGGGTGAATTGGGATACCAGCTTCTCTTGATAGCTCATTTTCTGGTATGAGTCCGACAGAGAGTAGAAGTGTATCGCATTTTACAAACTTTTCACTGTTAGGGATTATCTTTCCCTCATCATCCAATTTTACATAGGTTACTCCCTCAACTCTTGCTTTTCCGTGAACCTTAGTTACTGTGGTTTTAAGATATAAAGGAATGTTATAGTCTTCAAGACATTGCACAATATTTCTCGGTAGACCGCTTGAGTAAGGTAATTTCTCTAGCACCATAAGGACTCGAGCTCCTTCTAGCGTTAATCTTCTTGCCATTATAAGGCCTACATCTCCAGAGCCAAGAATGACCACTTCGTTTCCAATCATGTAATTGTCTATGTTCATCAGCCTTTGAGCCACTCCAGCTGTGTATATTCCTGCGGGTCTGGTTCCTGCAAGCCATATTGCTCCAGCAGTTCTCTCTCTGCAACCCATCGCCAGAACGATTACTTTTGCTTTTATTTTTTCTCTTCCCCATGGGCCGCTGAGTATCATGCTTTTATCTGGGAAAAGATTAACTACCATAGTATCAGAGAGAATATCCACTTTATAGTTAATGAGCTTTTCTAAATATTTATCTATATACTCTGGACCTGTTAAACTTTCTTTAAATTTATGTAATCCAAAGCCATCATGAATGCATTGGTTTAATATGCCTCCCAGTTTTTTTTCTCTTTCTACCAAAAGTACGTCGTTAACTCCTATTTCCTTTAGTCTGGTTGCGCAAGCTAAACCAGCTGGTCCCGCACCTATTATTACTACGTCTCTTTCAATCATATTTTCTCATCCTCCCTGAGAATAGCCAAGATCCCTCTTTGTGAAGCTGAAAATCTTCTGGTTTGTATCCAAACTCTCTCTCAAGGATTTCTATTATCTTAGGCATGCAGTAGCCCCCTTGACATCTTCCCATCATAGATCTTGCTCTATATTTTATGCTTGCTAATGTTTTAGCTCCCAGAGGGTTTTCTATGGCTTCTATTATCTCTCTTTTGGTTATCTTCTCGCATCTACAGATTATTTCTCCGTAAGCCGGGTCTTCCTTCACTTTTCTTTGTTTTTCTTCTTCCCGAAGCTCTTCAAATTTTTCGAGGCGAGGTGCTGAAGGTATGAATTTTTCTTTAGGCAGTAAAGTTTCCTTCTTCTCTATCATCTCCTTTACCACTCTTGCTATAGCAGGAGCGCTTGTTAATCCTGGCGACTCTATACCAATTAAGTTTATGAAGTTTGGAATACTTTCCTCTTCTTTTATCACAAAGTCATGGAAAGTTTTATCTCCGGGTGGAACTGGTTTAGCTCTTATACCTGAGAAAGTCCTTATTACATCGCTTCTTTTAAAGTAGGGCCAGAGCTTGTGGCCTCCTTCAAATAGCTTTTCCATTACTTCAGGGGTACTTTCATAGTCTTCTGGATCCTCTATGTACTCTGCTGAAGGGCCTACCGTTATAGGGCCCTCTACAGTAGGTGTTATATGAACTCCTAGGTGCCCTCCAACCTCTTTACTTGGGACAGGATATATAGGCATTTTAAGGAGAGGACCTAATGTTTTATCAAGGAGTAAGTATTCTCCTCTGCAGGGGTAAATTCTATAACTATCAATACCTACTAACTTTGAGAACTCCGCCGAAAACACGCCAGTGGCGTTTATAAGCCATCTACACTCATATTTGTCTCCCTTTTGGCTTTTGAGTTTAAATACTCCGTTTTCTTTTCTTACTTCTACTATCTTACAGTTTAAGAAGTATTTTACTCCATTTAAAAGGGCAGTTTCAGCAAGAGCTATAGTTAAAAGATAAGGTGAAAAAATAGCAGTTGCAGGAGAATACATACATGCTATTGCTCCACCTACACCTGGGCATATTTTTTCCACATTATCGCTTCCTCTAATTATTTCCAATCCTTCGACTCCATTAGTGTCTCCTGTTTCTTTAAGTTTATAAAGCTCTTTTACTTCATCTTCCTCGAAAGCAACGAGGACTTTTCCTGTGGGTTTAAAGGGGACCTTAAGGATCTTTATCCACTCTTTTATTTTTTTGTTTCCTTCAACACAAAGTTTCGCTTTAAGCGATCCAGGACGGTAGTAAAACCCTGCATGAACGACACCGCTATTTCTACCACTCGCTCCAAAACATACATCTGGCTCCTTTTCGAAAACTGCTATTTTGAGATCAAATCTTGATAATTCATAAGCTATTGATGATCCAACAGCTCCTCCACCAACTATTCCTACATCAAACACTTTTTCACCTCCCACCTTAAATGAGTGTATTTAAATGTAAGTATACTGAGTGTATTAAGTTTGTCAAGAGGTAAACGGAATTAAATTTTCATCATGTTGACTTAAGGGTGACAACTTGATATACTTAAAGTGATTGATTTTAAAAGATTTGCTGTCAATGCAAGGAAGAGTATTCTTTTGTTTAATGGTGTCGTAAATTGCGCATGCTTATGTTTAAAAGTGATTTGTTTTTGATCTAAAGGAGTTGTTAGGTTGATGCCTATTTTTAAACCTAAGAGAATTTATGAAGAGGTTGCGGAGGAAATTAGAGATTGGATATTGACAGGTAAAATTAAACCTGGCGAAAGACTTCCGTCAGAGGAGGAGCTCTTGCATATTTTTGGCATAAGTAGAGCATCTTTAAGAGAAGCTTTTAGGCTTCTTGAGTCTATGGGACTTGTGGAAACGGTTTTGGGGAGGGGAAGGTTTGCTCGGCCCATTCCTGAGGTAGATAGGGATAGCCCTAAGGTTTTCTATGAGGCGCTTATGGCTAGAGAGCTTCTTGAACCGACCATAACGAAGTATGCTGCTAGATGTGCTGAACCTGAGGATGTGGATAGGATTGGTAAAATCGTAGAGGCTATGGAAAAAAGAAAGGAGCTTTCCGTTGAGGAAATGGTTAGGTATGATCAGGATTTTCATCTTGAGGTTGCTAAAGCGACTCATAATTTTCTGCTTGTAAACATTACTATGGATTATCTTAACATCATTAAGAGCCTTGGGGAAAACACTTTGAAGGTTCCAGGAAGGAAAGAGAGATCTTTTAGGGAGCATAAGAAAATCTTCGAAGCTATAGCCTCAAAGGACGAGGAAGGGGCTTTTCAGGCAGATTTAGAGCATGTAAGGAATGTAAGGGAGATGATAGATAAGCTTTATGGGAGGAGAGAAAGTAGTCAATAATTTGACATTATCGGAAAGCTTTGGTTGTGAGCTTGAGATTGGTTTTTTGAAATTAAGGGAGGATGGTTTGGTTATTTACCTAGACGAGGCAGCTTCTAAGCTCTTAGGTGTTACTGCGGAAGAAGTGAAAGGAAAAGTTTTTTTATGGGAGTTTTGTCACGGCCCTAAGGGTGTAATTGGAGGGAAAGAGGCATTTACTAAATTTTTGGAACGCTTGAAGAAAGGAGAAGAGATCGCTTCTTACAATTTTTGTCTCTTTTCAAAGCAGGGTTCGTCCTTTTATGCTGTTATGAAAGGTAAATTGGTATACGAGGAAAAGGAACCTATTATCTTTGCAGCAATTGTTAAGTTGCCTCTTGATAGAGAGATATATTTTAATCTCCTTAGAGATATTCCTTCTGCGTTATTTAGGATAAGTATGGATAATAGATTTGAATTTATCGATGATGAAGGTGCAAAAGAAATTCTTGGTTATTCTGCTAAAGATTTAATAGGTAAGGAAGTTTACGAAATTCATTTTGATAGAGTTGCGGCTGATAACCTTTTTAGGGAGATAAATAGGGTTCTTCTAGAGAAGGATAGTGTTAGAGTGCGGCAGGTTCTATTGAAAAGAGCAGATGGTACTCCGGTTTGGGTGACTTCCATAATTAGAGGGATTTATGATAAAGATGGTAGCCTAAAAGGAAGAGAAGGTATAATGATAAGATCAAGCTTTCTAAACTCAGTTGGCGGTGAATTAGAAGATAAAGATGCGTCATTAAGTATGCTTGGGCATGATATTAGAGCTCTTGTAGGAAGCGCTATATCCTTTCTTGAGCTTTTATCTGAAAGTGGCTTGAACGAGTTTCAAACTAATCTCCTTAAGAAAGCTTGCGTAAGTGTTCATGGAGTTAGAAGGCTTTTTGAAAATTTTATCTACTCTTATAGAATTAGGTCAGGTAGGCTTGAGGTTTTAGAAGAACCCTTCGATCTTAATGAGGTGATTGATAATATTTATGTAGTTATATCTCCCTATCTTAAAGAGGGAGTGGAATTTAAGTTAGATATTCCTGAGTTTCCCTATATGCTTTTAGGGGACTCTCCTAAGCTTGAGCAGATTTTGCTTAATCTTCTTGTTAATGCCGCTAAGGTCACTACTGAAGGTTTTGTGGAGCTTTCCGTTAAGAAGATAAGAGAGGACGAGGTGGTGGAGATTCTTTTTTTAGTTAGAGATAGCGGGCCTGGAATTCCTGAAGAAATCAAGGATAGAGTATTTTCGCCTTTTAAGCGATTTTCTACCTCTTATAAAGGGTTAGGTTTGGGTCTTTATATATCAAAGACCTTAGCTAAACTTATGAAAGGCGATCTCTGGTTAGGAGAAAGCGAGAAAGGAAGCCTTTTCTGTCTTAAGCTTCCCTTTAAAAGGGGAGAAATGAAAAAAGAAAGCTCTTCTTAGGTGAGCATGTTTAGGTTTAAACTTTTTCTAGTCTTTTTAATCCCCATTTTTGCTCTTTTATTTATCCCCTTTGGGATGGTAAATGCCTCTTTAAATGCAAAGTACATCTTCTTATTTATAGGAGATGGAATGGGTTTCCCTCAGGTTAAGTTGGCTGAAGCGTTTTACGGAAGTTTAACAATGTGTAATCTTAAAGTAAAAGGGGAAGTGGCCACTTACGCAGCCAATAAAGAGGTTCCTGATTCTGCTGCTTCCGCTACTGCATTAGCCACTGGTTATAAGACATTGAACGGAATATTAGGTATGGATCCCTTGAAGACTGAAAAACTTAAGACCATTGCTTATATGGCAAAAGAAAGAGGCATGAAGGTAGGGATAATAACCAATACTCCATTAGATGATGCTACTCCTGCAGCCTTTTATTCTAATCAACCAAGCAGGTTGAATTATTACGAGATTTCTCTAGATTTAATAAGTAGCGGTTTTGACTATTTCGTTGGTGGCAGACCCTTGGGGAATTCCGATAGATATAGAAAAGGAAAACCTGATATATTGAAACTTGCTGAGAAGAAGGGATATTCGATCATAAAGGGGGAGAGAGAGCTCAAGTCGTTAAAATCTAATAAAAATAAGGTAATAGTTTTAGATCAAGCTCCGACGCTATACTATGAGATAGATCGTCCGCTCGGCTCTTTATCCTTAGCAGACTTGTTAAGGATAGGAATTGAATGCCTTTACGGTTCCTCTGGTTTCCTTATGATAGTTGAGGGAGGGAAGATTGATTGGGCCTGTCATGCTAATGATGCAATGACAGCCATTGCTGAGGTTAAGTCTTTTGACGAAGCTATCAAAGTAGCTTTGGATTTCTATAATAAGCATCCAAGAGAAACTCTAATTGTAGTTACAGCAGATCATGAAACTGGCGGTATGGAATTGGATCTTTCTGAGAAAAAATATAAATACCTTGCTTTTCAAAAGGTTTCTTATGCTAAGTTCAATATGGAGCTTTTTAGACTAAAGTCTAAACCTTATGATAAAAGAAGACTCTATTCATTAATAGAAAACTGCTTTGGTTTTACCATAAGCGAGAGAGAAGCAAATTTACTTGAAGAAGATGAAAGGAAGTTAACCTTTAAGCTGATACGGATTTTAAATGAAAAAGCAGGGATCAAATGGAAAACGGCAGGACATACTGCTACCAGCGTTCCTATTTTTGCTCATGGAGTAGGAGCTGAACTTTTTGAAGGCTTTATAGATAATACTGATGTAGCCAAAAATATTATGAGAATTGCTGGATTAGTTTTTTGATTCCTTCTCTAATTTTGAGTTCATCTTCTTCTTTGGTTTTCCCGTTGATTTCTATAATGTCTACGAGTTTTAAATCGGAATCTTTAAGAAGCTTTTGAAGCTCTCTTTTTAAAGCTCCTGCCCATCCAAAGTTACCTAATGCTAAGACTGGTTTTTCATAGTTAGCCTTATCTAATATTTCATAAATTAGATATTTAGCTATGGGATGTAAACTTGCTTCGTAAGTTGAAAAACCAAAGATTATGAATTTGCTATCTGGTATTTCTTTTAATATTTCGCTAAGGGCTGGGGAATTGGTATCAGTGAAACCGTAAACTAGGGGTTTAGTTCCGCTTTTCTTTAATTCATCTATTGCTATTGTTATTCCCTTTTCAACGAAACCATACATGGAGTCGTATATCACCAGAGCCTTTTCTTTTTGAGGGTCGCCTTTTGCTACTTTTGCATAGTGTTCGAGTAGTTTCATGGGTTCCTTCATCCATATTAGTCCATGTCCTGGGAGAATAGCTTTGAGGTTGTTTAATACTCCCATGCCCTCGAGTTTTTCGAAATTCTCAGGAATGTATTTCTTGTAATGTCCTATAACCGTTACTATGTATTTAGTGACATGCTTAAGATATTTTTCTATGTTAGCTTCATTCGCGTCGTCTATATTGTCTGGAATGGAATAGCCTCCTCCTACATCACATCCAAAGATGATTCCTTTGTCTGGAAGATAAGTAATAATTGTGTCTGGCCAATGGAGCCATGGAACATAAATGAATTTGAGCCTATTATTTCCTAACTCAATTTCTTCTCCATCCTCTACAGTTTTTATATTTTCCCTTATGCCATAAAAGGCATCTAAAAGCTTTTTGGCAAGGGAGGAACAGATGATTTGTGCCTTTTTCTTGTTAGCTTCCAACAATACTGGTAAAGCTCCGCTATGGTCTGGTTCTGTGTGGTGAACAACTATATGGGTTATATCCTCTGGATTAACTATGCTTTTGATGGCGTCGAGAAACTCACGGGAATAGGTATCCTTCCATGTGTCAAACAAGACAATATTATCCTTTATTTTCATTATATATGCATTATAGGTTATTCCCTCTGGTATGTCCCATATAGCTTCGAAGAACTTTATTTTGTCATCATCGATTCTAAGTAAGTGTATCTCCGGTTCTTCAAAAAGCTTTTTAATCCACACCTTAGGCATATTTATCCCCCCTTTTGAAGTTTGTTTACTTTTAGAATTGTATCAGAAGAGTATCTAAGTAACAACTCCTTTTTTCTTTTTGTGGTATAATGTATAAGAAATAGACCTTCATCTAAGCTCACCGTTGTCCCCAGCGATGGGCTTGGTTGGAGGATAAAAAATGATAAAGGGGGGAACTTTGAATGTCCTTAACTAAGGAGGAAAAGGAAAGTATAATAAGAGAGTTTAGACTCCACGAGTCTGATACGGGATCTCCAGAAGTGCAGATTGCTGTTCTTACAGAGAGAATTAATAGGTTAACAGAACATCTAAAGCAACATCCAAAGGATTTCCATTCAAGAAGAGGTTTGTTTAAAATGGTTGGTAAAAGGCGCAGGTTGCTTAATTATCTTAGAGAAAAGGATGCACGTAGGTATTTTGAGCTTATAAAGCGCCTTGGCCTCAGGAGGTAGTTCTAAAATGATAGAGGTTGTGGGAGGAGAGGTAGGAGGACGTGAACTCTCCTTCGAAATTGGTAGAGTTGCTTGGCAGGCTAATGGTGCTACGCTTGTCAGGTATGGCGGAACAGTTGTGTTAGTTACTGCTGTTATGTCTGATGAAGTTAAAGAGGGAGTTGATTTTTTACCGCTCCTTGTGGATTACGAGGAGCGGTTTTATGCTGCTGGTAAGATCCCGGGTGGTTTCTTTAAGCGAGAGGGAAAGCCAAGCGAAAAGGCTATACTAAGTGCAAGGCTTGTTGATCGTTCCATAAGACCACTCTTCCCGAAGGGGTTTAGAAATGATGTTCATGTGGTGGTAACTGTTCTTTCCTATGACCAATTAAATCAGCCAGAGCTTCTTGCGATAAATGGTGCATCTCTTGCGCTTGGTATATCGGAAATACCCTTTGAGGGACCTATTGCAGCTGTCAGAGTAGGATATATTGATGGTGAATTTGTGGTTAATCCTACTGAGCCTGAACTTGAAACGAGCGATCTTGATCTCGTTATTGCTGGAACCAAAGATGCCATAGTTATGGTAGAGTCTGGTTCGCAGGAGCTTCCAGAGAAGGTTATAATAAACGCGATGGAATTTGGTCATGAGCACATTAAGAAAATCATAGAGATTCAAGAGAGGTTAATAGAAAAGTGTGGTAAGGAAAAAGTAAAGGTTGAACTACCCCCTAGGAACGAGGAGCTAGCACGGAGAATAAGGGAAAGATGGGCGCATCCTATAAGGGAAGCGTTGAATGTAATGGCTAAAGCGGAGAGAAATGCTGCTATAGCTAAGATACAGCAAGAGGCTTTTAAAGAGCTTGGTGAGGAGTTTTTAGGTTATGAGCTTCAAATTAAGGAGGAGCTTGACGCTCTTCTTCATGAAACCGTAAGAAAGATGATAGTTGAGGAGGGAATAAGAGCTGACGGTAGAGGTTGGAAAGATATCAGGCCAATAACTTGTGAGGTTGGCTTGTTACCAAGAACACACGGTTCTGCTTTATTTACACGTGGTGAAACGCAAGCTCTTGTTATAACTACAATAGGAGTAGTAGGTGATGAGCAGATAGTAGATGGTCTTGGTGAGGAAGAGGCAAAGAGATTTATGCTACACTATAACTTCCCACCTTATAGTGTTGGTGAAGTTAGACCTCTACGAGGACCTGGCAGAAGGGAGATCGGTCACGGAGCGCTAGCTGAGAGGGCTTTAAAGGCAGTGATACCTTCGGAGGATGAATTTCCTTATATAATTAGAGTTGTCTCAGAGGTGCTCTCTTCAAACGGATCTACTTCTATGGCTACTGTGTGTGGCGGAACTTTATCCCTGATGGATGCAGGAGTTCCAATTAAATCTCCTGTTGCAGGTATAGCTATGGGGCTAGTAAAGGAAAATGATAAGGTAGTAGTGTTAAGCGACATTCTTGGGCTTGAGGATCATCACGGGGATATGGACTTTAAGGTGGCTGGAACAGAAAGAGGTATAACTGCACTTCAAATGGATTTAAAGATAAAGGGGATAACATTTGGCACTTTGGAACAAGCTTTAGAGCAGGCGAAAGAAGGAAGGCTTTATATTCTTGAAAAGATGAGAGAAGTTATAGCTGAGCCTAGGCCGACCCTTTCTCCCTACGCTCCAAGGATAATGGTTGCTGAGATTGATCCCGACAGGATTCACGAGGTTATAGGCCCTGGGGGGAAGATAATAAGAGATATCATAAGGAAAACTGGAGCCAAAATAGACATAGAAGAAGATGGGAAAGTTTATATATCTTCACCTACAGAGGAAAGCGGAATAAAGGCCTTAGAGATGATAAAAGATATAGCAAGAGAAGTTAAGGAAGGGGATGTTTTTAAAGGTAAGGTGACTAGAATTACTAAGTTTGGCGCATTTGTTGAGATATGGCCTGGTAAAATGGGTCTTGTTCACATATCTGAGCTTTCCGATAAGAAGGTAAAAAGCGTTGAGGAAGTGGTTAAGGTGGGAGATGAGATAGAGGTTATGGTTATAGGTATAGATAGTCTTGGTCGCATAGCTTTAAGTAGGAGGAAGGTTCTTGAAGCGACAGAGGGAACAAGTCAATCTTCAGTAGAACCTAAGTTTCCAAAAGCTAATATAAGAAAACCACAGGAATTTAGGAGGAAGTAATTTTTGACTGATAAAAAGATCGTTTTAAGGATTAAAAGGGAGAGGGACGATATCCCTCTCCCTTCTTATGCTACATTAGGTTCTTCTGGTCTAGATCTGAGGGCTTCTGAGGATGTTTTGATCCCTCCCGGTGCTTGGAAAGCGGTTTCTACGGGTATAAGGATTTCTTTGCCTTTAGGATATGAAGCTCAGATCAGGCCTAGAAGTGGTCTCGCTCTTAAAAATGGGGTTACAGTTCTTAATTCTCCCGGAACTATAGACTCGGATTACAGGGGAGAAATAAAGGTTATACTCATAAATCATGGTAAGGAACCTTTTTTCGTTAAGAAGGGAGATAGAATTGCTCAGATGGTTATATCCAAGGTAGAGCAGGTTGAAGTAGTTGAAGTGGAGGTTCTTGATGAAACGGATCGTGGAGAAGGGGGTTTTGGACATACTGGTTTGAAATGAGTGGAAAATTGTTACTTGTACCTTTAGGCGGTCTTGGAGAGATAGGCAAGAACATGATGCTTCTTCAGTATGAGAATAGCATAATTGTAATAGATGCTGGTCTGGCTTTTCCTGATGAGAATATGCCTGGGATTGATCTTGTTATACCGGATATAAGTTATCTTATTGAGAATAAAGATAAGGTCTTAGGAATAATACTTACCCATGGTCATGAAGATCATGTAGGTGCTATTCCTTATATCCTTAAGGAATTAGATGTTACGGTTTTTGGAACCCCTTTGACCTTGGCTGTCCTTGAAAGTAAGTTCAGTGATGGTATAGAGTTTAAAAAGAGAGTTGTGAGGGAGAAAGAGGTTATAAATTTAGGTCCGTTCACTGTGGAGTTTCTTAGGGTTTGTCACAGTATAGCTGATGGGGTTGGGTTGGCTATAAGGACTCCTTTAGGTCTTGTGGTTCATACGGGAGATTTTAAGTTTGATCAAACTCCTGTTGATGGTAAGGTTACAGATTACAGAAGATTTGCTGAGCTTGGAGATGAGGGGGTCCTCTTACTTTTATCAGATAGTACTAATGCTGAGCATGAAGGTTATACTCCTTCAGAAAGGGAAGTAGGACTTGCTTTAAATGAGCTTTTTATGAGGGAAAGGGGTAAAAGAATAATAGTTGCTACTTTTTCTTCCAATATTCACAGGATTCAACAGGTTATGGATGCAGCGCTAAAATATGGTAGAAAGGTATCTATAATAGGTAAAAGCATGCTTAAGCTTGTGGAACTTGCCAAGAGCTTAGGTTATATTAATTTTCCTGAAGAAGCCTTGATTTCTCCTGAGGAAGTGGAAATGTGTTTCCCTCATGAAGTTGTAATCATAACTACTGGAAGTCAAGGAGAACCCCTTTCAGGGTTAAGCTTGATGGCCTCTGGTGAGCATAAGTATGTAAGGGTTACTTCTGATGATGTAGTGGTTATATCCGCTATGCCTATACCAGGTAACGAGAGGCTTGTAGCTAAGGTTGTTAACCTTCTATTCCAAAGGGGTGCGGAAGTTCTGTACGAACCCTATAGGCAAGTTCATGTTTCTGGTCATGCAAGTAGGGAAGAGCTTAAACTTATGCTTAATTTTACTCGCCCTAAGTATTTTATTCCAATTCACGGAGAATATAGGCATTTGGTCAGGCATGCAAAAATAGCTGAAGAGATGGGATTGCCTAAGGAGAATATATTTATTTTAAATAATGGGGATATACTTGAGCTTTCTGAGAGTGGCGCCAAAGTTAAGGGTAAAATCCAAACAGGAGCTATACTGATCGATGGTTTAGGAATAGGAGATGTGGGTAACGAGGTTTTAAGGGAGAGAAAGAGGCTCTCTCGAGATGGGATAGTTGTTGTTTCTGTGGCCTTAAATGGTAAGAGAATCCTTTGTGAACCTAAAATAGAATCTCAAGGATTTATATACGAAAGAGAGTGGAATGGGCTTATGGAAGAAGCTAAAAATAGAGTAACTAAAATTCTCAAAGAATTTTGTGGCTTGAACGATAGTGTACTTGAGGCTAAAATTGTTGAGTGCTTAAGAAAACTCTTTTTGGAAAGCACTGGAAGATTTCCAGTTATAATCCCAATAATAATGAGGGCTGAGGATGAAAATATTTGATGCTTTTGTTTTAGGAGCAATTCAAGGACTAACAGAATTTTTACCTATAAGCAGTTCTGGTCACCTTCTTATAGTAGAAAAGCTTTTAAATGTGGAAGGAGATCTTCTTTTTTTGAATGTTCTCTTTCATGCTGGAAGTCTTGTCGCTCTTCTTATTCTTTTCAAAAGGATGGTTTTTTCTATTATCAAGGGGTTTTTCCTTAAAGATGAATATTTCAGGAGACTCGGGTGGAGTATAATAGGTGCTTTGATTCCAACAGGGATCATAGGGGTTTTGCTCGAAAAGAAGGTTGAAAGCATATCTTTAAAGGGAGTTGCTCTTTTTTATTTTATTACTGCTATATTCCTTTTTTCTTTGAAGTATCTAGGAGGAATAAGAGACTTAAAAGGATTTAGTTTTAAGGATGGTTTCTTTGTTGGAATAGCTCAAGGTATGGGGGTTTTCCCGGGGCTTTCTCGCTCTGGAGTAACCATATTTAGTGGTTCTTTTCTTGGACTCGATATGGATAGTGCGATTAGGTTTTCTTTTCTACTTGCCATTCCTACTATTGGAGGAGCCTTTTTATTTGAGCTTAAGGATATAATTTCTTTAAATCAAAGAGTAGATTGGTTGGTTTTACTTGTGGGTTTTGTCTCTTCTTTTTTCTTCAGCTTTCTTGCTATTAAATTACTTATGAGAAGTTTTATTCAAAAGAACCTTCATTGGTTTTCTTTATACTGTTTGGTTTTGGGATTAGTGTTACTCTTGATGCCATGAAGATAGTACTTGCTTCTTCATCGCCTCGGAGGCAAGAGTTGCTTAAAATGATAGGACTTGACTTCGAAGTTATATCTCCCATCGATGTTGATGAGTCCCAATATGATTCTGTTGATCCAAAAGATATTGTTGTTGAGCTTGCTTTTAAGAAAGCTAAAAGCGTTTCTGAGAAACTGTTAAAAGAGGGAGAAAATGCTTTAGTAATAGGAGTGGATACCTTAGTTGAAATCAAAGGGCTTCTCTTAGGGAAACCATCTTCGAAAGAAGAAGCTTTTAATATGATGCAGCTTCTTCAAGGTAACACTCATAGGGTTTTTTCCGGTGTAGGATTGATCGAGGTTCCAACATTGAGATCAGAGGCAGGGTTTGAAGTTACTAAGGTTAGCTTTTATCCGCTTACTATTAGTGAAATAAATGCATATATAGATTCAGGGGAATGGGTTGATAAAGCTGGTGCCTATGCTATACAGGGTAAAGCTTCGCTTTTTGTTAAGAAGATAGAAGGGTGTTACTTTAACGTTGTTGGGTTGCCTTTAGCCTTGTTGAGGAGACTTTTGATCAAGTTTGGCTTAGATCCGCTTTTTATGGAGGTGTGATTCTTTATGTTTCGTAAGTTTCTGTTTTTTATTTTTTTCTTGGGTTTAGCGTTTAGCTTTTATTTTCTCTACCATAGAGTGAGTGTAGAATTGCAAAATAGGGTTTTCTCTGTATCTTTAGATATGGAGGAGATTAAGCTTCTTTCCTCTATTGAAGGTGTTCCACTTGAAACAGTCTTAAGAAAGCTCAAAGAAAGTGGAGCGAATGTGGTTTCCGTACATGCTCTTACTTTGGATAACCTTTATAAAGAGGGGAAGGTTTTATTTTTTCAAGGTTATGAGGCTGATAGATATCAATGGCTTAAGGGGGATTTTAAACCCTATTTTACTTATGTTCTAGTAAAAGATGAAAACTTATTAAGGAGTATCTTCCTATCCTTGGGTTTCGCTATAGGTATGGATAAAGTTGAAATTAAAGATGTTGAAGGAGGGCTTATTATAGAGGTTAAGAAGAGCTTGGAAAGTACGATTGCTATTCCTATATGCTTTTCGAAAGATGAGGTTGACCTTCTCAAGAGGGAAGGTTTTAAGGTTTACTTGAGGATAAGGAACTTCAGAGAGAATAATCCAGATTATATAAAACATATATTTGATGAGATGGATTTGCTGGATACAGAAAAGGTGCTGGTCTTTGATGGTGAAGAGGCTTTCGGTTATCCTAACCTGTTAAAAGAGGTTTCTTCTGAGATAAAAAAGAGGAATTATAAGGTTGGTTTGATTGAATTTGCTAAGCAGATAGGAAAGGAGGAAATCGCTCTTTATAGCTTTCCAAACGTTTTGCTCGTTCATAGCATAGATGCGAAAGAAATCCTCATTTATGATAAAGAGAGGGCTCTCTTGAGGTATTTGAGAGCGGTCAAAGAAAGAAATATGAGAGTTTTATATGTTAGATTTTTCTTTAATCTCCGGGGAGACCTAGTAGCGGAAAACGCGAAGTACATATCAAACCTGATAAGCTCCATAAAAGAGGCTGGTTTTGTCTTAGGTAGTCCAAATCCTTTGCCCAATTTCAGTAAAAGCTCTTTCATAGCCTTTGTGATATCTTTTGGAGCGCTTGCTGGAGTTACACTATTTCTAAAATATCTTAGTATTTTCAGGGAAAAGTATATACTTCTTTTTCTACCTCTAGCTATCCTTTCTTACGTGTTCCTCTATTTCTTTAAAGGATCTTATTTTAGCTTTACTCTTTTAGCTCTTTTAGTTTCTATTATTTTCCCAGTTTGGGGTATGCTTGTTCTTATTGATAAAAAGGAGACCATAAGTTTGATGCACAATAGCTATAGTGCCTATTTAAGGAGCTTCTTATTTTTAAGCCTTTATCCTATCTTAATTTCTCTTTCCGCTGGAGTATATATATCTTCTATACTGGGTGAGCCGCTTTTTATGTCTAAGCTTTTCCAATTTAAGGGAGTCAAGATAGCATATCTCTTCCCCCTTGTAAGTGCGGGATTAATAGCTCTTCATAAAGAAGGCAGAAATTTAAGGAGCTTGATTAAGGAACCATTTATGAAGGAAGAGTTTTTGGTTTTTCTGGCATTGTCTGGAATTGTTGGGATTTATCTTATTAGAAGTGGTAATATTCCTGTGGTAAAGCCAATTTCTATTGAAAGGGAGGCAAGGGATGTTCTTGATATATTGCTTTATGCTCGTCCCCGTTTTAAAGAGTTCTTAATAGGATATCCTTCGATAGCTCTCTTTCTATACCTTAGTTCTAAAAAGCTTCTCTCTAACTATAGGCCTTTGGTTATAATGGTGGGGACAATAGCCCCCGTTTCAGTTATTAATAGCTTTTGTCATATACATACTCCATTTTTGCTTTCGCTCTTAAGAACGATAAATGGGGTGATCTTCGGTTGGGTAATGGGTGCCCTTTTGCTTTTAGTTCTTCATCTTTTTTATAAAAAATGAAGGTATTTATATCCGGTTATTATGGTTTTGGAAATTTAGGTGATGAAATGTTACTTGATGCCTTGAAGAATCTACTTTTAGAAACGGGCTTTAGGAGGGATGATATCGTAGTCCTTTCAGCTTCTCCTGAAAATACATTGAGAGAACATATGCTGCCGGCAATTAAAAGAGGAAATTTTATAAGCCTCCTTTTAAATATAAAGAAAGGTGATATTCTTATAAGCGGTCCTGGAGGATTGTTTCAGGATGTTACAGGACCCTGGAGTCCGCTTTTTTATGCTTCACATATCTTTTTAGCTCTTATTAAGGGAGCAAAAATTTTCTTATACGGACAAAGCTTTGGGCCTATAAAAAGGAAGTTTAATTTGAAGTTGCTTAAGTTTCTTTCTTCTATGGCATCTCTTGTGGTTTTAAGAGACAAAAGCATGAGTGATATAGTACCTGAAGGCAAGCTTTTCTTTACCCCAGATCCTGCTTTTGCTCTTTGTTATGATCAAGAGAGAGGTAAGGAAAGGAATGGAATATGTCTTGTTTTTAGGAGATGGAGTTGGGACTTAGATGCTCTTGTTTCTTCTCTTATTAAAACTGGTTTACCTTTGACGCTTGTCTCTTTTCAACCCTCTTTAGAGCGGGAGGAGGGATTAGATCTTTCTAGAAAATATGAATTGCCCTTTTATGGATTTGAAGATTGGAAGGAGGCTTTAAATTTTTTCTCTCAGTTTAAGATTTTAGTTGGGATGAGATTGCACTCTCTTATAATTTCCGCTATGGCTTTTACTCCTTTTATTGGGATTTCTTATGATCCGAAAATTAAAAATCTATGTGATCTTTTAGAAATGCCGTATATAGAAGATGAGAAGGGTTTCTCCCTCTTAGATAGATATGTGGATGCTCTCATGGTAAAATGGGATAGGGAAAAAGAAAAATTAAAAAAGAAGGTAGAGCTTTTAAGAAGCGAGGTAAAAGCTATTTTCGTAGAGAGTATGGATATCTTGATGGGGAGGGAAAGATGCTAAGATGATGGGAATTTCAAAGGAGTTAATCAAGAACCTTGAAAACATAGCAAATCAAGTTAGGCGGGATATAATAAAGATGACCGGATTTGCTGGTTCTGGACATCCTGGAGGATCACTATCTGTAGTTGAAGTACTCGTTTCTCTGTATTTTGCAAGAATGAGACACAATCCGAGCGATCCTTATTGGCCCGAAAGAGATAGGTTTGTTTTATCTAAGGGGCATGCTGCTCCAGCGTTATATTCAGTTTTGTCGCTGTGCGGTTATTTTCCGAGGGAAGAGCTGTGGAGGTTAAGAAAGTTGGGCTCCATCCTTCAGGGACATCCTTCGAGACTTGATACTCCTGGGGTTGAGGCTTCTACTGGCTCTTTAGGTATAGGTTTTGCTATAGCTCAAGGGATGGCTCTTGCAGGAAAGCTAGATAAAAAGGATTATAGAGTTTTTGTTCTTTTAGGTGATGGGGAAATTCAAGAGGGAATTGTTTGGGAGGTTGCTATGTCTGCTAGCTTCCATCACCTTGATAATCTTACTGCTATCCTTGATTATAATGGTATGCAGCTTGATGGTTCTATTCATGATATAGTTTCTCCTTATCCTATAGCCTCTAAATGGAGAGCTTTCGGTTGGGAGGTTTTTGAGATAGATGGACATGACTTTTATCAAATTCTTGAGGTGCTTAGTAAGGTTGAGAGAGTTAGGGAATTTCCAACTATAATAATAGCACACACTGTTAAAGGTAAGGGTGTTTCCTTTATGGAAAATAATAATGAATTTCATGGAAAAGCTCCCACACCTGAGCAAGTTAAAATGGCGCTTGAGGAACTTGGGGAGGTTGCATAGGAATGGTGACAAAGAGATCTCCGAGAGAAGCATATGCTAAAGCTCTAATAAAACTTGGGGAGGAAAGAGATGATATAGTTGTTTTTGATGCAGATCTTTCTACATCTACACAAACGGCTAAGTTCGGTGCTCGTTTTCCCAGGAGATTTTTTAATATGGGAGTAGCCGAAGCTAATATGATGGCTACTGCTGCTGGTATGGCTATTTCTGGTAAAACCGTTTTTGCAAGTACTTTTGCTGTTTTTGCCACTTCGAGAGCTTATGATCAGGTTAGAGTTGCGATAGCTTACTCTTCGGCTAATGTTAAAATAGTTGCTACGCACGGGGGTATTACTGTTGGAGAGGATGGAGCAAGTCATCATGCTATTGAGGATCTTGCTTTAATGCGAGTGATGCCTAACATGAGAGTTTTAGCTCCCTCTGATTATCAATCTACATATTCTCTGATCTTAAAAGTTGCTGAGGAGAAGGGGCCTTTTTATGTTCGTTTAACTAGGGTGTCTCTTCCGGATATATACTCGGAAGGAGAAGTCTTCAATTTAGGAGGAGGAAAGCTTTTGAGGGAAGGTAGAGATGTAACGATAGTTGCTGAGGGTCCTGTAGTCTTTGAGGCTCTTTCTGCAGCTGAAATGCTCGCTAGTGAGGGCATTTCTGCTGAGGTCATAGATTCCTATTCCATAAAGCCTTTGCCTGAGGAGCTGATTCTCGATAGCTTATCTAAGACGAAGAGGGTTGTAACTGTTGAGGATCATAGTATAATAGGTGGTCTTGGAGGGGCTATTGCGGAGTTGATATCGGAAAAACTTCCCTGCCCTTTGAAAAGATTAGGTGTAAGAGACACTTTCTGTTGTTCAGGGTCTGCTGCTGAGCTTTTAAAGCATGTGGGGCTTGATGCTGAAGGAATAACAAGAGAGGTGAAAAAATTCCTTGATAAGTTTTAGTATGGTTACAAAAGTTTACCCTCACAATATAGTGGCTTTAAAGGATGTCACGGTTAACATTGAAAAAGGGGAATTTGTTTTTCTTATAGGTCCTACTGGTTCTGGTAAGACAACTTTCCTTAGGCTGATATATAGGGAAATTAAACCAACCCGTGGCAGCGTTTATGTGATGGGCGAGAACCTTCTTAAGATGAAGGAAAAGGAGATTCCCTATTTAAGAAGGCAGATAGGGTTTGTATTTCAAGATTTTAAGCTTCTTCCTTATAAGACTGTTTATGAAAATATAGCTTTCGCTTTGGAAGTTATCGGTTGTAATCGTGATGAAGCTGAAGCAAGGGTTGAAGAGATTCTTGAAAGAGTCGGTTTGTCGCACAGGAAAAATCTTCTACCCTATCAGCTTTCTGGAGGGGAACGCCAACGTGTAGCTATAGCAAGGGCTCTTGTTAATAATCCTCCTATACTTTTAGCTGATGAACCTACAGGAAACCTTGATTTTGAGGCTGCAAGGAGCATAATGGACTTGTTAGTAGAAGCGAACCTACATGGGACTACAGTTGTAGTAGCTACTCATAATAGGGATATAGTTAACTCTTTGAGGAAAAGAGTAATAGCCTTGAAAGACGGAACTCTTGTAAGGGACGATAAGGAAGGGGTTTACAATGTATAAGCTTAAATATTTTCTTAGAGAAGCTTTGAAAGGATTGTGGCGTCATGGTTTTATGAGTTTGCTTACTGTTACAACAATATTTATAGTTCTCTTTATTGTAGGTTTATTTCTACTTGTGGGGATTAATATTCGTTTTGCTGTAGAGAGTCTATCTCAAAGTCTTGAAATAAGGCTTGTGTTGAAAGGTAACCCCACTCCTCAGGATGTTCAAAGACTTTATAGCAGTATCCTTTCTATTGAAGGCGTTAAGGAAGCGAAATTTGTCTCTCGTGGAGAGGGTTTAAGAAATCTTGCAAAGGAGCTTGGAAGAGAGGATCTTTTGAGCTTGCTTAAGACCAATCCTTTGCCCGATGTCTTTGAAATAAGGGTTAAAAAGGCGTCTGATATAGATAGTGTAGTAGGTATTATAAAGAACTGGAGAGAGACACAAGAGATAATTTATGGTAAGGAGGCTGCTCAGAAGCTTTTGGCTCTGCAAAGGCTTTTAGTTTATAGTGGAAGTGTTCTAGCTCTAATACTCTTAGTTTCTGCTTTGCTTGTTATATTCAATACCATTCGGCTTGTGGTTTATGCAAGAAGAGAGGAAATAGAGATAATGAAGCTTGTTGGTGCAACTCATTGGTTTATAAGGTTACCCTTCTTGTTTGAAGGTGTTATCCTTGGAGGTATAGGAGGAATTGTTGCATCAATAGGTCTCTTTTTCGTATACAGAGAGGCTTTAGATCTTGTTGCTCTTAATTTTCCTTTTATTCCTTTAATTAACGATATGACGCTTATTTACAAACTTTGTGGTTTTATTTCCTTGGGCGGGCTTCTGATAGGTTTGGGAGGTGGGCTTTTTGCTGTTCAGAGGCTTTTGGGGAAGGTTGCTGTTGAATAGGAGTCTCTTCTTATATATATTTTTTTCCCTATTTTTATTTTCCTCAATAGTCTCAGCCTTAGATTATGATAGAGAGATAGCTGAAAAGCAAAAGCTTTTAGATAGGATTAAAAAACAGCTCGAGGAGCAAGAGAGGCTAATTAAGACGAGGGCTCAGAGAGAGGAAAGTCTTCTTGAAGAGATAGGTAAGCTTGATAAAGAGATAGAGAAGCTAACCCTTGAAACTAAAATAACGAGCTTAAAGATTGACAAGCTTAATGCTGAGATAAACGAGAAAAAGAAGCTCATAGAGAAACTTCTTGCTGAGCTTGAATCTAAAAGGGAACTTCTTGCAAGTAGAGTTCAAGCTATGTATAGGTATGGAAGAGCAGGTTACCTTGAAGCTTTATTGAGAGCTTCAAGTTGGGAAAGTCTTGCTCTAAATAGTCTTTATTTAAGGAGAATAGCTTCTTATGAAGCCTCATTAATAGAGGAAATAGAACGTAGAGAAAGGGAAGTTTCAAGAGAAAAACTAGAGCTTGAGAAAAAATTAAGAGAATTAGTAGCTTTAAGGGAGAAGCTTAAGGGAGAAATCGCTTCCTTAAATCGAAAGAAGTCAGAAAGAGAAGCCTTGCTAAATAAGGTTCGTCAGGAAAAGGCCTTTTACCAGAAAGCTTACGCAGAGTTTGAGGAGCTTTCAAGACAGTTAGAGGTGACGATAAGGAAACTTATAGCCGACAGGGAAGCCGCAAGTTTGAGAAGAAGCGGTGAAATCAGCGGTTTTAGGTTAGGTCAGAGAAGAATTCGTATGATTTGGCCGGTGAGCGGTAAAATTGTTTCAAGTTATGGATATAGAGTTCATCCTCAGTTTGGTACACGGGATTTTCATGCAGGTATAGACATAGAGGCTCCTTTAGGAACGGCAGTTAAAGCTGCTGCGGGAGGAGAGGTTATTTTTGCTGGATGGCTTAAGGGTTATGGAAGGGTTGTAATAATCCTTCACGAGGGTGGGGTTGCTTCTGTTTATGCCCATCTTAATGACATAGTAGTTAACGAGAGGGATAGAGTTTCTCAAGGTCAGGTTATAGGAAGTGTTGGAAATACGGGTCTGACTACTGGAGCTCATCTTCATTTTGAAGTTAGAGTGGATGGAAGGACAGTAGATCCTTTGGCCTATTTACCACGATGAAGGTTGATAGGATAGTTAAGCTTAAAAAGCCGCATCCTTGTGGGAGTAAAGAGTGGATGGTTTTAAGAGAAGGTCTAGATTTTAGGTTAAGATGTCTTGGGTGTGGAAGGGAGATATGGATATCAAGGGAGAGATTGCGGAGGATTGCTCTTAAAAATGGCTTACAGGGTGAGGATAGTGGCGGTAGGGAAAATAAGACAGAAGTTTTATAAGGAGGCTATAAGTGAGTATATTAAAAGGCTTTCTCCATTTTGTAGAATACTGATTGATGAAGTTGAAGAGGTAGGAGATCCTTTAAAAGAAGGGGATAATATTTTAAGGATAGTTAAAGATAATAATTGCTTTATAGCTTTAGATGAAAGGGGCGAGCTTTTAACCTCGTTAGATTTTTCTAAGAGATTAGAGAAGTTTTTTTTGAAAGGAGAAGAACCTGTCTTTGCTTTAGGCGGAGTCAGAGGTTTTTCTGAGCAGATTAGAAAATCGGCTTTAGAAGTTTGGGCTCTTTCAAAGCTGACCTTTACTCACGAGCTTGCAAGGCTTATTCTTATTGAGCAAATATATAGGGCTTTTAAGATTATGAGAGGAGAGCCCTATCATTATTAAGGGGGTGTTTACGTTTGGAAGGAAGGTTGTTAAAGCAGTTCCAGGAAAAGATCCTTAAAATACAAGAAGAGCTAGCTTCCCAAAAGGTTGAAGGGTCAGCAGGAGGAGGTATGGTTAGGGTTATAGCTAATGGTCAACAAGAGATACTTGAAGTTCATATAGAGTCCGAGTTATTAAATTCTGAAGATATAGATATGCTCTCAGATTTAATTGTGGCAGCTACTAATGATGCCTTAAGAAAAGCAAGAGAGCTTGCTATGAGCAGAATGGGAAGCCTTTTAGGGGGGATGAAACTTCCTTGGTTCTAGCTAAGTCTTTGAGGGAGCTTGTGGTGCTTTTGAGTGAGCTCCCTGGTTTAGGAGAAAAAAGCTCTCAAAGAATAGTTTTTCATCTTCTTAAGGAAAAACCTGAAAAGATTCGAAGAATAGCAGAGTTATTGATTGATGTGAGGGAAAGGCTTAAACCTTGTTCCATTTGTGGGGCTTTAAGCGACACAGATCCTTGCGGTATATGTTTAGATAAGGGGAGGGATAAATCTACAATATGTGTAGTTGAAGATACGCTTGATCTCTTAAGCATAGAAAGGGCTTCCTTTTACAAGGGGGTTTATCATGTTTTAGGTGGATTAATATCCTTTGCTGATGGAATAGGACCAGAGGACTTGAATTTTCAGGGTCTTATAAGAAGATTGGAAAATGCTAATGTAAAGGAGATTATCTTAGCGTTGGATCCGAGTGTAGAAGGGGATACTACAATGTTTTACATAGTTGATCTTCTTAAACCCTTTAAGATTAGAATAACACGCTTGGCTTTTGGAATTCCTATAGGTGGTAATGTAGATATGGCTGATAGTCTTACATTAACGAAGGCTTTTGAGGGAAGGAGAGAAATCGAGGGGGTGTAAGGCTTTGGCAGGAAAACAGATTTATTTTGTGGAGAGGATCCTTCAGTTTGTTTTTGTTTTTTTGGGTTTAGGAATAGGTTATCAAGTTAGCCCCTACGTTTTAAGATATATAGATTATTCTCTAACGGCTGTAGAAAAAATGAGCCTTGTAGGGGCTGTTACAGTTATTGGTGGCTTTATAATGTACATATTATCACCAAGCATAATAAGGGTTATTCTTAAGGTTGTGAGCAGAGTAGAAAGTGACCTTCAAAAGCTACCTGCTATAGATATAGCTATAGGTTTACTTGGCTTGATATTAGGTCTTATAGTTGCCAATCTTTTAGCCGTTTCATTAACTCCTATACCTATTATTGGAGAGTATTTTCCCCTGATACTTAATATAATTTTTGGTTATCTCGGTGTTGGGCTTGCCTTAAGAAAAAAAGAGGAGATAATGACTATATTAGGTTTAATACCGCGCTTGAAGGATAAGTTGTCTCTGAGACCATCTAAGAAGGAAGCATATGTTACTGAGCTCCCCTGTCCTAAGATCTTGGATACAAGTGTTATAATAGATGGCAGGATTCTTGATATATATAAAACTGGATTTCTTGAAGGAAGTATTCTCATACCGAGATTTGTTTTAAATGAACTTCAGTATGTTGCTGATTCAACGGATCCGATGAAAAGGAGTAGAGGAAGAAGAGGGCTTGATATTTTGACTAAGATTCAGAAGGAAGGTAAAGATAGGGTTAGAATATATGAGGATGAAGTCGATGGTAAGAGTGTAGATGAAAAGCTTATTACACTTGCGAAGAAGCTTAACGCTGAAATTATTACTACGGATTATAATCTTAACAAAGTGGCTAATATTGAAGGGGTAAGGGTGCTTAATATAAATGAGCTTGCAAATGCTCTTAAGCCTTTAGTTTTACCTGGAGAGGAGTTAGAGGTTCAAATTATAAGAGAGGGTAAAGAATCTGGACAAGGTGTAGGTTACTTGGATGATGGGACCATGGTTGTAGTTGAGGAAGGTAGGTCTTACATAGGCAAAGTTGTTGAACTTCAGGTTACAAGTGTTCTTCAAACAGCTGCTGGAAGAATGATATTTGGGAAAATAAAGAGAATAACTAAGTGATATGGATAGGATCGGGCTTGGATATGATATTCATCCTCTTGTTCAAGGAAGAAGATTGTTTCTTGGTGGCATTGAGATAGACTATTCTATGGGTTTACTGGGGCACTCTGATGCCGATGTAGTTATCCATTCTCTTTGCGATGCTCTTCTCGGAGCTTTAGCTTTAGGAGATTTGGGGGATTATTTCCCTTCAGGGGATCCAACTTACAAGGATATAAGAAGCGAAATACTTCTTAAAGAAGTTCTGAAAATAGTTGCAGAAAAGGGATACGTTCCTTATCAAGTGGATGTTACTATAGTTGCTGAAGCCCCTAGGCTTAAGAGTTATATTCCCTTGATGAGGGAGAAACTTTCTAGGCTTCTTGATCTTGATTTAGATAATGTAAGTATAAAGGCTGTTAGCCCAGAGGGGCTTGGAGCATTGGGGAGAAAAGAGGGTATTGCTGCTATAACTCTCGTAAAGGTGGTGGGGAAAAAGTGAATAAGAAGGTGTTGATTGCACTTTTACTTTTATACCAGTTTTTAGTTGCGGGAATGGTTTATGGTTCTTCTACTTTTCCATGTTGGTATGAGGTAAAAGATAAGAACAAAGTGGAAGTTAGATTTGCTGGGCAATATGTGATGAGGTTGAGAAGAGGTAATCCCGAGAGGAGAGCGAGTGAGTTTGTTAATAAAATTAATAGTCTCTGGGAAAGGGGGCTTCTGTTTAGGGACTTCGAGATAGTGAAAGGTAAGGACGGATATCTAATCAAGTACAATAATGAGGAAATTTTTAAAGTTACTGAGGAAGACGCGAGAGATAATGGGACTACCCCCTTTCATCTTGCTGCTATTTGGTTGAATAACCTTTGTTATGGGATGGCATCCCTTCAGTCTTACAGGCTTTGGTCCCGCAGTATATCTCATCCCAGGATTATTGAAGGTATAGCATCTTGGTACGGAAGCGAATGGAATAATAGGGAGACCGCAAGCGGTGAGATATACTGGGACAAAAAACTTATTGCAGCATCTAGAACCCTTCCCTTTAATTCGCTTGTGAAGGTTACCGATCTTAAGACTGGGCGTTGGGTTGTAGTCAGGATAGTTGATAGGGGACCATATGTTCGTGGCAGGATAATAGACCTATCCACGGCTGCAGCTGAGGTGTTGGAGATGAAAGGGAGAGGAATTGCTCAAGTTAGAGTAGAAGTTATTCAATGGGATGATCGTTTTGGAGGAAAGAGGTGAAATTATTGAACGTTAGAGTAAGATTTGCTCCCAGTCCTACAGGCTTTCTCCACGTTGGGGGTGCAAGGACTGCTCTTTATAATTATCTTTTTGCTAAAAGGATGGGAGGCTCTTTTATATTAAGAATTGAGGATACTGATAGAGAACGTTCTACTATAGAGGCTGAAAAATCCATAATGGAGGATCTTAAATGGTTAGGGCTTTTCTGGGATGAGGGTCCTTATCGTCAGACGGAGAGACTCTCCTTATATAAGGAGCATGCGCTTGAGCTTTTGGAAAAAGGCTTTGCTTATAAATGTTATTGTACCGAATCCGAGATTGAAGAAATGAGAGATGAGATGCTTTTAAGAAGGATTGCCCCAAAGTATAATGGAAGGTGTAAAAAGCTTTCTGAGGATGAAAAAAGGAGACTTGAGAACGAAGGTAGAGTTCCAGCTATAAGGTTTAAAGTTCCTGAAAGCGGTGAGTTAATTTTTAAAGATATTGTTAGAGGAGAACTTAGATTTAGTCTTTCAGATGTTGGAGATTTTGTTATAATGAGATCTGATGGTATACCAACTTACAACTTTGCTGTTGTAGTAGATGACCACTATATGAGTATAACTCATGTTATAAGAGCTGATGAGCATATAGCAAATACACCAAAACAGCTTCTTATTTATCAAGCTTTTGGGTGGGAACCACCTCAGTTTGCTCACGTTTCTATGATTCTGGGACCGGACAGAAGTAAGCTAAGCAAAAGGCATGGTGCCGTTTCGATATCTCAATATAGAAAAGAAGGTTATCTTCCTGAAGCAATGAATAATTATCTTCTTTTGCTTGGATGGTCTCCTCCTGATGAGAGGGAGATATTTTCTATGGATGAAATGGTGAAGGCCTTTTCGTTAGATAGACTTTCTAAGAGCCCAGCCATATTTGACATAGGTAAGCTTCGCTGGATGAATGGGCACTATATGAGAAACTTACCCCTTGATAAGGTTTATGAATATTCCCTTCCGTTCTTCCTGGAAAAAGGTTTTCCTATGGATGAGGGATGGCTTAAGAGAGTGGTTTTCGTCTATAGGGAGCATACTTCTACTCTTCAAGAGATGGTTGATGAAGCGCTACCTTTGATAAATTTTTCCTTACCTCTCCCTTTGGAAATGGAGGAAACTCTTCGCGATGAAAATGTTCCTAAGGTTTTGAAGACTTTCATAGAAGTGTTTTCTCCTTTTAAATATAAAAATGTATCTTTCTCAGAAGCGTGGGAGCTTTTAAAAGAGGTGGTTAACAGGGTTGGGCTTAAGAGAGGAAAAGTTTTGTTTCCCTTAAGAGTTGCTGTAACTGGTAGAAAATCGGGCCCTGAACTTTATTATATTATAGAGCTTCTCGGAGTGAGGAAAGCCCTTCTCAGGGTAGAAGAAGTCTTATCTTACGTTGGAGGAAAGTGATGGAAGAAACTCTTTATAATTACATATTGTTTTTTTTACAAACTTTTACTGCCTTAGTAGGCGGATATTATGTGGTTATTTATACCTTGAGTTTCTTGCCATGGAAAGAGAAAAAGAGTCATGCTGTTGATGAATATTTAAGGTTCGTTATTCTTATTCCAGCTCATAATGAGGAGAAGGTTGTTGGAAAATTGATTTCCAATTTAAGGGAGCTTGATTATCCTAAGGAGCTTTACAAGATTGTGGTCATAGCAGATAACTGTACTGATAACACAGCTAAAGTCGCGAGGGAAGCTGGTGCTATGGTATGGGAAAGGACCGATTCTAAAAGAAGGGGAAAACAATATGCTCTTGATTGGGCCTTTAGAAAGCTTTTAAAACGTAAAGAGTTTGATGCTGTTTGTGTTTTTGATGCGGATAACTTGGTTTCTCTCAATTTTCTTAAAAAGGTTAATGAGAGAATGCTTTCTGGTGAAAAGGTTCTTCAGTGTTACCTAGATACGAAAAACCCTTTCGATAGTTGGATTACCAAAGCTTATGCTTTGGGGTATTGGATATCTAACCGAGTTTTTCAGTTTGCGAGATGGAGAACAGGTTTATCAGCGGTTCTGGGGGGAACTGGTTTTGCTATTTCGATGGATTTGATAAAAAAATATGCTCTAGGTTTATCCTCTTTGACAGAGGATCTTGAACTTACGATGAGGCTTAATCTAGCTGGTATAAAAGTTGGATGGATACACGATGCCAAAGTTTATGATGAAAAACCACTTACTTTTAAGGAGTCGTGGAATCAAAGGCTAAGATGGATGAGGGGGCACTGGGATGTAGCTGTGAGATATGGTCTTCTTCTTTTTAAGAAGGCCATTTTTGAGGGGAAGTTTTATATGCTTGATATGTTCTTTTATGCTATATCTCCGTTAAGGATACTTTTAGGAGGGGTTATTCTTTTCTTTCTCTTCTTTTCTCATGTGGCTGAAGTTGATATTGAGAGATTTTCTTATGTTTGGGTTTTTCCTTTCTGGTTTTGGTTTTTGATGTCTTTATGGATATGGCTTTATCCTTTTGTAGCTATGGTTCAGGAGAAGGTTCCCATAAGGGCTTTTCCTTACTTTATTTACTTATTTTTATGGAGCCTGACTTGGATACCCTTGGTGGCTCATGCTCTTTTAACATTTAGGGTTAAACAATGGTCTCATACGAGACATACGAGGGCTTTAACGTTAGAGGAGGTAAGCCAAGCTTAAGCTTTAAAGGGGATGGTGAGCATGTTACATATAAGAGTTAATGGTAAGTTGTTAGAAGTTCAAGAGGGAGTTAAGCTTATTGATATATTAAAAAACTTGGGATTAAAAGGTATTTTTATGGCAGAGGTGGATGGAGAAATAGTAGAATTAAGCTTTTCTGTTACGAAAGATTGTGAAGTAAGGTTTCTTGATTTTTCTCATCCTGCTTCTCAAAAGGCTTTTTGGCACACTGCTTCTCACATAATGGCACAAGCAGTTAAGAGGATTTTCCCTGGGGTTAAGCTAGGAATTGGGCCTGCTATAGAAAGTGGCTTTTACTATGACTTTGATCATTCCGAGGGCTTTTCTCCTGAAGATTTAGAAAAGATAGAAAAGGAAATGGAAAGGATAGTGGAGTTGGATTATCCTGTAATTAAAGAGGTAAAAACTAAGGATGAAGCTAAAGAGCTTCTTAAGGATGAACCTTACAAGCTTGAGCTTCTTGAAGATATCCCTAACGAAAAGGTTAGCTTTTATAGGCAAGGTGAATTTGTAGATCTTTGTGCTGGTCCTCATCTTCCCTCAACTGGATATGTTAAGCACTTTAAGCTTTTAAGTGTAGCTGGGGCATATTGGAAGGGAAATGAGAAAAATCCGATGCTTCAAAGAATTTATGGTACTGCTTTTCCAGAGAAAGAAATGCTTGAGGATTATCTGAATAGAATTGAGGAAGCTAAAAGAAGAGATCACAGGAGGCTTGGTAGAGAGTTAGAGCTTTTCAGTCTTCATGAGGAAGGCCCTGGGTTTCCGTTTTTCCATCCTAAGGGTATGATCATATTGAATGAGCTTATAGACTTTTGGCGAAAGGAGCATAGAAGGGCTGGTTATAGGGAGATTAGAACGCCTATTATTCTTTCAAGGGAGCTTTGGGAGAGATCCGGACACTGGGATCATTATAAAGAAAACATGTATTTTACTAAGATAGACGAAGCGGACTACGCTATAAAGCCTATGAATTGTCCTGGTGCTATTCTAGTTTTTAAGGAGGGTATGAGAAGCTACAGAGATCTTCCTCTTAGGTTAGCGGAACTAGGTGTGGTTCATAGGCATGAAAGATCAGGTGTTCTTCATGGTCTGATGAGAGTTAGAGCCTTTACTCAAGATGATGCCCATATATTCTGTACTCCTGATCAGATAAAAGGAGAGATAGAGGGGATCATTAAGCTTGCTGATCGCTTTTATAGGGACATCTTTGGTTTTGAGTACTCGGTAGTTTTAAGCACTAAGCCTGAAAAAGCTATGGGACCCGATGAGATATGGGAAAAGGCGACCAACGCTCTTAAAGCTACCTTGGAAGAGCTTTCTATCCCTTATGATATAAGGGAAGGGGAAGGTGCTTTTTATGGTCCAAAGATAGATTTTTTGCTTAAGGATTGCATAGGTAGGACATGGCAGTGTGGTACGATTCAGCTTGATTTTCTTATTCCAGAAAAGTTTGATGTAACCTATGTAGGTCCTGATGGTGGAAGATATAGGCCAGTTATGCTTCATAGGGTAATATATGGTAGTCTTGAGAGGTTTTTTGGAATTCTTATTGAGCATTATGCTGGTGCGTTTCCTTTATGGCTTGCTCCTGTTCAGGTTAGGGTGTTAACAGTAGGGGAAGCACACATACCTTTTGCCAAAGCGGTTTACGATGTTCTCTATCAGAGGGATTATAGGGTTGAGCTTGACGATAGAAATGAAAAGCTAGGTTATAAGATAAGAAGTGCCCAGCTTGAGAAGATTCCTTATATGCTTATAATAGGAGATAAAGAGGTAAGTGAGAGAAAAGTGTCTGTAAGAGAGAGAAAGGAAGGGGATATAGGTAGCTATACTCTAGAAGAATTCTTGGTTATGCTTGAAGAAAGGAAGAAAAGCTTTAAATAAAATTGAAGTTTTTAAGATTTTTTGTTGAGAAACCCTCGTCTTTAAGAGATTTTTTAAAAGAGAAGCTTGAATTTTCAGGAAGAGTAATAAAAAAAATTGTAGATAGGGGTTGGGTTTTCGTCAACGAGGAGAGAATACTTAAGGCGAATTTTCAGCTTCGTATTGGTGATAAGATTGAGGTTATTTTTCTTGAGTTAGATTCTAGCTATAAGGTCCTTTACGAAGATGATTATATTTTGGCCGTGGATAAGCCGCCGTTCGTTTTAACTAATGAATCACCTTGGAGCCTTGAAGCCATATTAAATAGAAATGGTAAAAGGGTTAGAGCTATACATAGATTAGATTTAGAGACAACTGGTGTCTTACTTTTCGCTAAAGATGATAATATCTTTGGAGTTTTTAAAGAGCTATTTAGAAAGAGGCTTCTTAACAAGGTTTACAAGGTTATAGCTGAGGGCAGTATAAGGGAAAGTTCTTTTAAGGTTAGCTTGCCTGTCGATGGAAAGGAGGCAATATCGCTTTTTAGGGTTATAGAAAGAAGTAAAATAGCTACATTTCTTGAAGTAAGGATACTGACTGGAAGAAAGCATCAGATAAGGATTCATCTTTCAAAGATTGGACACCCAGTCGTAGGTGAAAAGCTTTATAAGAGGGGTATAATCAGGGAAGAGGTTTTAAGAAAGATCCCGAGGATTATGATTCACTGTGAGGAAATATCGTTTGAGCACCCATTTTTAGGGAAATTTGTTAGTATTTTTTCTTCTCTTCCTGGTGATTTTAAAGAGGCCTTAAAAGCCCTGTTTTGACTTTACTTATCAAAGATTTCATGATATACTTCGATTGAAATTTCGAAGAAGGGGCATCTATCTGCCTCTCACCCTGTGGCTGAAGGCTAGCTTACAGGGTAGAATAAAGGGGATAACTTTAAGAGGGCAGATAGGTGTATTCTATCTGCCCTCTTAAAATTTTATGGAGGTGATGGATATTAAGGAATATCGTATTAATGAAGAAATTAGGGCAAAAAGAGTCCGACTTATTGATGAAGATGGAAGACAGATTGGTATCATGGATATCAGTGAAGCTTTGAAGATAGCAAATGATAAACAACTGGATCTTGTAGAGGTGGCTGCAGAGGCTGATCCCCCAGTTTGTAAGCTAATGGATTATGGCAAGTATCGTTACGAGCTTAAGAAAAAGATGAAGCAGTCTAAGAATAAGCCTAGGGGGGCAGTTGTTAAAGAGGTAAGAATGCGACCTAAGATAGAGGAGCATGACTATAGGTTTAAGCTTAAGAACATAAGAGAGTTTCTTCAGGAGGGGTGTAAGGTAAAAGTTTCCATGCTTTTTAAGGGTAGAGAGATGAGTTATGCCGAAGATGGTAAGGATATCTTGATGAAGGTAATAGAGGAAACAAAGGACCTTAGCAGGCTTGAATGGGGTCCGAGAGCTGAAGGATGGTCTATAAGCGTTATGCTTGCTCCAAAATAGAGGAGGGATGTTCTGATGATGAAAACTCGTAAAAGCATAGCACGCAGGTTTAAGTTAACTGCTACTGGGAAAGTTAAATATATGAAGACAGGGCGGAGCCATCTTTTAAGAAGAAAGAGCTCCAAGAGGAAAAGACAGTTGAGGAAAGCTGCTTATTTAAGCGGTAGAGATGCTATTAATGTTAAAAAGATGTTACCTTACGCCTAAAGCGGATTTTCGAAAAGGGGTGAGAGTATATGAGGGTTAAGAATGCAAGCTCTGGAAAAGGGAGAAGAAAGAAGCTTTTTAAGCTTACAAAAGGTTATTATGGTCAGAAGAAAAATGTTTTTAAAAGAGCTCATGAGGCAATGTTGAAAGCTCTTAGCTATTCTTATAGAGATAGAAGAGCTAAGAAGGGGGATTTCAGAAAGCTATGGATAGCGAGGATAAATGCGGCAGCCCGTGAGGAAGGTCTTACTTACAATCGTTTTATCAATGGGCTTAAGAAAGCTGGAGTGGCTATAAATAGAAAGGTTTTAGCTGAGCTTGCCATTCACGATAGGGAATCTTTCTCTGAGCTTGTAAGAATTGCCAAGGAAAACCTTGGGGTTGCTTAGAGAGGGATCGATTATGAACCTTGAGAATATAAGAATAGAATTTCTCAAAGATATCGGGGAGGCTAAAAGCCTCCCCATTCTGTATGAGATTAAAGCTAAATATATAGGGAGAAAGGGGATAGTAACTGCGCTTTTCAAGAACTTTAAGGATCTTTCCCCTGAGGAGAGAAAAGAAAAGGGCAAAGTTTTAAATGAACTGAAAGAATGGATAGAAGAAGAGATTAATAAAAGAGAAGAGGAAATCCTTAAAGCAGAGGCTCTTAAAAGAGAAATTGAGGGTAAAGTGGATTTTACTTTACCTGGAAGGCGCATCAAGAGAGGTAATCTTCATCCTTTAAGTAGAGTTTTAAGAGAAATAATAGAGATTTTTTCCTCTATGGGGTTTTCTCTTGAAGAGGGTCCTGAGATTGAGCTTGACTATTATAATTTTGAAGCTTTAAACATTCCAAGGGATCATCCCGCAAGGGATATGCATGATACGTTCTATATAACTGATAATGCTTTGTTAAGGACTCATACCTCTCCTGTTCAAATAAGAGCTATGAAAAAGAGGAAGCCTCCATTAAGAGTTATATCGGCTGGAAAGGTCTACAGAAGGGATTCTGATCCTACGCATTCACCAATGTTTCATCAGGTTGAAGGACTTTTAGTCGATGAGGATGTTAAGCTTGCGGATCTTAAGGGGGTTCTATCTGAGTTTGCTAATAGAATATTCGGTGGGAAGAGGAAGATAAGATTTAGGCCTAGCTATTTCCCCTTTACCGAACCAAGCGTTGAGGTTGATGTGGAATGCGTTAGATGTGGTGGAAGAGAGGAAAGTTGTGTGGTTTGTAAAGGCACTGGGTGGCTTGAAATATTGGGTGCAGGGATGGTTCATCCTGAGGTGTTTAAAGCTGTGGGTTATGATAGTGGTAAATATGTAGGATTTGCTTTTGGACTTGGTGTTGAAAGAATAGCTATGCTTAAGTATGGTATAGATGATATAAGGCTTTTCTTTGAGAATGATCTTCGTTTCTTGCGTCAGTTTTAAGGAGGGGTGACTAATGAAAGTTTCTTTTAAATGGTTAAAGGAATTTATAGAAATAAACTTTTCACCAGAGGCTTTGGCTGAACGTTTACTTATGGTTGGACTTGAAGTTGAGGATATAGTCTATCTTAACCCTGGGTTGGATGGTGTAATTTGTGCGACTTTATCTGGTTTGAGTAGGCTTGATGATGGTTATATTGTTTATCTTAGGGTTAAAGATAAAACGTATAGAGCTTTTTATAAGGGCGAAGCAGTCTTGATCGAGGGTAAGAAAGTTGCTATTGCCACAGTAGGAGCTTCTATAGCTTCTAAATTGGTTAAAAGCTATGAAGTTTCTGGCTTAGAATTCGATGCTTTTCTTCCTTCGGAGGAAGAGCTTCGTATAGGTGAGGGGAAAGGACCTATCTTTCTTCCTGATGAATCTCAAGAGGGCGATACTCTTGTTAGGCTTTATGAGCTTGATGATGTCATATTGGATATAAGCGTTACTCCTAATAGAGGAGATTGTCTTAGTGTAATAGGTATAGCGAGGGAAATAGCAGCTATAAAGGGTATTGGTCCTAGGGGGCTTTTACCTAAGTTTGATCTTGAGGAGAAAGGAAGAGATATAAGAGAGCTTGTGAGTGTGGAAGTAGAAGATTACGATTTGTGTCCAAGATATGTTGGTAGAGTGATAGAGGGCGTTAAAGTTACTGAAAGCCCTCTTTGGTTAAAAAGAAGGTTGATTCACTGTGGGCTAAGGCCTATAAATAATGTGGTTGATGCTACTAATTATGTTATGCTTGAGCTTGGGCAACCACTTCATGCCTTTGATCTTAATTTAATAAGAAAGAGGAAAGTTATAGTTAGGAGAGCGCGAAACGGAGAAAAAATACGTTGTATAGATGGTGTTGAAAGAACTCTTTCAAACAACGACCTTGTTATAGCTGATGCAGAAAGAGCTATAGGTATAGCTGGAGTTATAGGAGGAGAGAATACCGAGATATGGAGCGGAACTAAAGATGTATTTCTAGAATCTGCCTTTTTCAATCCCTCTTCGATTAGAATGACTGCGCGATCTTTAGGGATAACTACAGAGGCTTCCTATAGATTTGAGAGAAGGGTTGATCCAGGTAATACTCTTTTTGCTGCAGATAGAGCCGCTTATCTTATTTCTAAAATTGCCCTCGGTAGGGTTTCGAAAGGATATCATGATCTTTGTAGAGATAGCTTTAAACCATGGTTTGTCATAATGAGACCCGAGAGAGTCAATAGAATTTTGGGGACTCAGCTTAAACCGGATGAAATTATAACTATTATTTCTTCTCTTGGTTTTAGCTCAAGATATAAAGAGGACCTTCTTGAGGTTGAAGTGCCTACCTACAGGGGTGATATTCAGAGAGAAATAGACCTTATAGAGGAAGTGGCTCGCATATACGGTTATGTTAAAGTTCCGCCAAGAATGCCTTGGGGAGAAACTCAGGTTGGGGGTTTAGATGAGATACAGAAGCTAGAGTGGAGGGTAAGAGATATTCTTATAGGAGAGGGTTTTAATGAGGTTATAACTTATAGCTTCATAGATCCCGAGATTTTCGATAGACTTCTTTTGCCTCAGGGACACCCATTGAAAGAGTGTATTTCTTTACTTAATCCTCTTAAAGAAAATCAATCTGTAATGAGAACATTTATGCTTCCTGGGCTTATTTCTGCTCTATTATTTAACTATAGAAAAGGGAGTAAAGACATATTTTTATTTGAAGTAGGTAAGGTCTTTAGAACAGAATTAACCTTTGAAGGACTCCCTGTGGAGATCAACAAGCTAGGGATGATAATGCTTGGAGGAATAGATAAGGAGCTGATTACAGGGTCTGTTATTCCTAGAGATATTCTTAACCTTAAGGGAGCTTTAGAAAACCTGTTCGAAAGCTTTAAAGTTGTTGCCGATTTTAGGGATATCGAGGAAGACTTGCCTTTTCTTGTAAAGTTTAGGTCTTCATCGATATATATTCTCGGTGAGAGAGTAGGTTGGATCGGTGAAATAAGTCCTAAAATAAGTATTGCTTTTGAAGTGAACGAACCTATATACGCTGCTGAAATAGACCTTGATAGGTTCTTTACTTTAGTTCCTAAGGAGATAAAGTATAAGGAGCTTCCTAGATTTCCATCTACGAGAAGGGATGTTTCTGTATTAGTTCCCTTAGATAGAAAGGCAAAGGAAGTGGAGTCTGTAATAAAGAGCATTGGAGGAGAAATCGTTGAAGAAGTTAGACTCTTTGATTTCTATCAAGGGCCTCAGGTTCCTCAAGGGTATAGAAGCTTGACTTTTTGTGTAATTTATAGAGCTAAGGATAGAACATTAAAAGACGAAGAGGTTGAGGAGGTTCATCTTAAAGTTAGAAAGGAGCTAGAAAGAAGCGGTTTTAAAGTTAGATAGGGGGGATAGCGATTGCTGGAGGAGCTTAAAGCCCTTGAGGAAAAGATAGATTCTCTTGTAGCCTTGGTTGGAAAGCTCAGAGAAGAAAACAGGGCTTTAAAAGAGGAACTTTCAAAGGTAAATGAGAAACTCAAAACCTATGAGGAGCTGGAAAAAGAAAGGGAACGCTTTTTAATGGAGAAGAAAGATATGGAAGATAGGATAAAGCGTATATTTAGCAAGCTTGTAAGTGTGGTTAACAAGGAAAGCAAGTAATGGCTAAAGTTAGGTTGACAGTGCTTGGGGAATCCTATTGGATAAAAGGTGAAGATCCGGAGGAAAAGCTTCAGGAGGTCGCTCTCTTAATAAGCTCTACTTTAGAGGATGTGGAGAGAAAGTATCCTCAACTTAAGGACAAGGAGAAGTTACTTATGCTTGCCTTAACACTTGCGGAAAAGTTGGTAAGCCTTAAATTTGAGTTAATAGGTATAAGTAGGAAGGTAGAGGAGTGTCTGGCGAAAGATTAAGTTTTGGGTTCTTAGATCTCCTTTCTTTAATAACGTTATTATTTTTCTCTGTAAGAGGGTGGTTTAAGGGAATAGCAAGGGAGTTATGCGCTATGATTGGTTTGGTTTTAGGATTGGTCGCAGCATTTAAGTATTCTTCAGCTTTATCCTCTATCTTGGGGAGAAACTTCCCAACTATCTCTCCTCTCTCTAGAGTTATAGCTTTCGCTCTGATATTTTTATGCATTTTGGTGTTTTTCTCCCTTTTAGGTGGATTTCTTAATAAAATTCTTAGAATTTTGTGGCTTGGCTGGTTTGATAGGATGGGAGGTTTGCTTTTGGGTTTGGTAGAGGGAGGTTTTATTATCTCTATTCTTTTCTGGGGGATTAATCTTTTGCCTGATAGTACCATTCTTAAGGAGCTTAAAGGGGAATCTTTTATTTATAAAATTTTTGAAAGTCATGCATTACCTTACTTAAGGGAGATGATAGGTAAACTAAAATGGAGGTAGGAAAGAGAACCATAGAACTTCTTGAATTTGAGGAATTTAAGGATATTTTATCTAAGTGGGCTTTTACCGAGCTTGGTAAAAAGAGAATCTTAGACAAAAGTATACTGTCTCGTGAGGAACTTGAAAGGGAGTTGTACATTCTCAAAGAGGCTTATGTTCTTCTTTCATCTAAAGAAACACCTCCCTTTTCTGGAGGTCTGGTGGATCTAACGCCGCTTCTTGGAAATCTAAAGGTTTCTCTAAAGTTGCTACCTGAGGAACTTCTTAAGATAAGGGATTTTTGTAAGGGGGTAGAAAAGCTTAAAGAGTTCTTTTTTAATAAAAGAGAGGCTTTCCCAGGAATTTACTCTGTAGCGAGGGAGCTAGAGCCTTTAAGGAATCTTAGCTCTGCAATTTCTAAAGCTATAAACGATAGGGGAGAAATAGACTCAGAGGCCACTCCTTTACTTTCTTCCCTAAGAAGGAGAATAAAAGCTTTAGAGGAAAAGATAAAAAACGAATTGCTTAAGTTAATACATTCCCCTGAGTTCGAGGATATTATTCAAGAGCCAATATACACATTACGAGAGGGAAGGTTTGTTATTCCCGTTAAAAGGGATAGGAAAAGCTCCTTTCCTGGAATAGTTCATGACCTTTCTGGTAGTGGAATGACTCTCTTTATGGAGCCTCTCTCAACACTCTCTCTTCAGAATGAGCTCAGAGAGCTTAAATCAGAGGAGGAAAATGAGGTAAACAGGATACTTTATAGTCTCGGGGAAATGGTAATGCTTCACTCTTTAGAACTTAAGAAAAATATAGATCTTGTGGCAAAACTGGACGACTTGTTTGCACGAGCTGCGTTTATGGCTGAGGAAGGAGCTGTAATTCCTGAAATAGATAAAAGGCCGTTGTTAAGATTAGTGGATGTTAGGCATCCACTTCTAGGGAAGGGAGCAGTTCCTATAACTATAGAAGTCGGAAGAAGGTTTGGCATTCTCGTTATAACCGGACCTAATACGGGAGGTAAAACCGTAGCGTTAAAAACTGCGGGTCTTATGTTACTTGCAGGGTGGTGTGGTTTTCCTATACCTGCGAAGGAGGCTATTATAGGTGAGTTTGATTTGCTCTTTGCTGATATAGGAGATGAGCAGAGCATAGCTCAAAATCTTTCTACTTTTTCCTCTCATATTGGGCCTATATCCGAAGTTTTACCTAAGATAACCTCAAGATCTCTTTTGCTTCTTGATGAGCTCGGGGCAGGTACCGATCCTCAAGAGGGTGCTGCCTTAGCTATGGCGATATTGAAATATATAAAAGGGAAGAAAGCCAAGGCTATAATCACGACTCACTATCCGGCTTTAAAGTATTATGCCATAAGAGAAGAAGATGTAGAAAACGCCTCTGTAGAATTTGATATAGAAACTCTTAGACCTACTTATAGGCTATTTATAGGTATCCCTGGTGCGAGTAATGCTATAGCTATAGCGAGAAGGCTCGGTATGATAGAGGAGGTCTTAGAAGAAGCTTCTAGGCTTATCTCCTATGAAGATGAAAAGATAGAGGAAGTTATAAGGGAGCTTCATGTCAAGATGTCAAATTGTTCTTTATTGGAAAGTAAGCTTAAGGAGGAGTTAAAGAAAGCTCAGGAGTTGAGGGAAAAGTATGAAAAGAAACTCGAAACCATCCGTGAGAAAGAGGAAAAAATTTTAGCCTCAGCTAAGCTTAAAGCGAACAGGATGTTGAAAGATGCTGAAAGGGAGCTAAAGGGTATACTAGAAGATGCCAGAGCTGATATCAGAAGTTATGCTGAAGCTAAGGGAAAACTTAAGGAATTGTCCAAGGAAATAGGTGAAGAAGTGGCTCCCCTATTTGAGCCTTTAAAGAGCGTTACCTTTTTAAAGGTTGGGGATAGGGTTTATGTTCCTAAGTTTGGGAAATGGGGGGAAGTTGAGGAAATTTTCCCTGAGGAGGAAGAAGTGGCTCTTCGAATGGGCTACTTTAGGGTTTTTGTTTCTAAAGATGAAATAAGTGGTGAGGGGATTTCCCAGCTGGAAGAATCAGGTATTAAAGAGGAGGTTAGCTATGAAATTGGAGATGTTCCTTATGAGTTTTCTATAAGAAAGAAGAAGTTTGAAGAAGCAAAAGAGGAATTGTTGAGGTTCCTTGATAGAGCTTTTCTTAAGGGATATCCCCAGGTTAAAATAGTTCATGGAAAAGGGGAAGGTATATTGCGTAAGATGGTTTGGGACCTGCTTAAAGAGATTCCTTATGTTAAGAGCTTTAGGTTTGGTGAGGAGGCCGAAGGGGGACAAGGGGTTACAGTGGTTTGCTTCGAAAGGGGATGAAGTTTAAATATATGAGGAAAAAACAGTTAAAAAAAGAAGATATCTTTGCTTTAGATATAGGGACGAGGACCGTTGTAGGACTTGTAGTTGAACCTTTAGATGAGGGGCTTAAGGTTAAGCATCTTGCTTTTGAAGAACATAGAACACGTTCTATGTTAGACGGCCAAATACATGATGTAACTCAAGTCTCAAAAGTAGTTTCCCGTGTTAAGGAGATCCTTGAGAATGAATATGGAAGCAAGCTTAGCGAGGTAAGCGTTGCAGTAGCTGGAAGAGCTTTAAGAACCATGAGGGGAAGTGCTGAGTTCCCTGTGGATATATTAAAAGATGTGGAAGAGGAAATAGTCAGGGAGCTTGAGCTTCAGGCTCTTCAAAATGCATTAAGAAGACTTAGAGAGGAGTCTTTTTCAAAGGAGGAGTTCCATTGTGTAGGCTATAGCGTGGTTAAATATACACTAGATGGGGATCCAATTAGGAATTTAGTGGGGCAGAGAGGAAGACGTATAGGAGTTGAGGTTCTTGCAACATTTCTCCCTCGGGTAGTGCTTGATAGTATGCTTTCCGTTTTAAGGAGGACGGACCTTAAACTTTCGAGTATAACTCTTGAACCTATAGCTGCTATAGAGGTTGTAGTTCCTCCAGACATGAGAATGCTTAATTTAGCTTTAGTTGATGTTGGAGCTGGAACGATGGATATAGCCATAACAAAGGACGGAGCTGTTGTGGCATATGGTATGGTTCCTGTTGCAGGGGATGAAATAACGGAAAAACTCTGTGAAAAGTATCTTCTTGATTTTAATATAGCTGAGAAAGTAAAGAGGTCATTAAGCGAGGAAGTTCCATTTGTAGAGTTTGAGGATATATTAGGAAACTATTATAAGGTTGAAAGGGAGGAGTTGATAAAGGTTGTAGAGCCGGAGGTCGAGAGGCATGCAAAGCTCCTTTCTGAGAAGATATTAGAGCTTAACTCTTCTCCTCCACAGGCAGTGATATGCGTTGGAGGAGGAAGTAAGATACCACTATTTGACCTTAAAGTAGCAAGCTTTCTCGGGATAGAGAGAAACAGAGTTAGAGTTAGAGGGGCAGAATTTCTTAAAGGTGTGGAAGATTTAACTGGTAAGCTAAAGGGACCAGAGATGGTCACTCCTTTGGGAATAGCTCTTGTGGCTAGGAGAGGGGGAGGGTTCAAGTTTATAGATGTGTGGGTAAACGATGAGATGCTTAGGCTTGTCTCCTTAACTGGAGAACTCAAGGTTTTAGACGCCTTAATACCTATGGGAATAACTCAAGAGGAATTAAGACCGCGTCCCGGGATGTCCCTTACTGTTGAGGTCAACGGTGAGATAAAAATTATAAGAGGAGAACTAGGGGAGCCGGCTAAGATATTAGTTAATGGGGAAGAAGCAACTTTAGATTATCCTATAAGACATGGAGACAGAATAGTAGTTAAAAGAGCTCGTCCGGGGAGAGCGGCTTTTGCATCCGTTAAAGATGTTGTAGGAGAATTGGTTTCTCTTAAACTATTTATAAATGGTAAGATGGTGGAATTTTTCCCTGAAGTTTACGTAGATGGGAAAAAGCTTCCTTTGAAAGCACCTCTTTACGATAGAGCTAAAATAGAAATCCTTCAGGTTAAAACAGTAAAGGAAGCTTTAAAGAGAGCTGGAGTACTTCCTATGCCTCATGAGATTAAAGTGTCTCTTAATGGGGAGGAAAGGGTACTGCCCTTATGGGATGGGAAGGTTCTTCTTAATGGCAACGAGGCCTCTTTAGAAACCCCTGTTAAAGATGGTGATAGGATAGATTTGCTTAATTTAAGAGAGGTTTCTTACAGAATTAGAGATATTGTTTCTGAACCTGAGTTGAAAAAGATAAGAGTTTACGTTAATGGTAAGCCTCTTGAGATTACCTGGGGAGGAGTGGTTATTTCCTTAGATGGAAGAATTGTCTCTTTAGATGAAGCTCTATATGATGGTGCTAAAATAGAAGTTAAGGAGATTTATGGTGATTCTCCTATGCTTTCACATATATTTAGATACTATCCTGTTGATGAGGTATTAAAAGGTAAAAAGGGTTACGTAAAAATGAGAGTCAATGGTGAAGAGGCAGGTTTTACAACCCCAATAAAAGATGGAGATAAAATAGAGGTTTTCGTTGAGTGAGGAGTGAAGTTAGTTGTTACTTGCTAAGCTGGGTAAATATAGGATAATCTCTTGGCTTGGTGGAGGGGCTTTTGGTGATGTATACCTTGCTGAGGATACCCTAATTGGGAAGAACTTTGCGATTAAAGTTTCAAAGCTTAAGGAGAAAGATATAAAGGTTTTAAAAAGTGAAGCACAAATTTTAGCTTCCCTTGACCATCCAAATATAGCTCGTTTTTATAACCTCGATATAATAGAAGGGAAGCTGGTTCTTGTTATAGAGTATGTAGAGGGCGATTCTTTAAGAAGCTTATTAGAGTATCGAAGGATTAAGATTGAAGAGATTCCTCAGATGTTCTTTCCTGTTTTAGATGCTCTTAGTTATGCTCACTCTAACGGAGTAGTTCACAGGGATATTAAACCTGAGAATATACTTATATCCAAAGATGGTTCGGTTAAGCTTGTTGATTTTGGCTTAGGAGCTTTCATAAGAGCTGGGAGCGTTAAAGCTACAGCTGCTGGTACCCCAGTTTATATGGCTCCTGAAAGCTGGAGTGGGGTTTTTCTGCCATCAAGCGATATATATTCTCTTGGAGTAGTTATATACGAATCCCTTACCGGGAAAAACCCATTCGATGGTGATACTCTTGAGGAAATAAGGAAAAAGGTTTTCGAGGTAGAGCCTAAACCTTTAGACTTTTATTTACCTTCTGCTTCTCAGGAGCTAAGCGGTGTTTTGTCTAAGGCTCTTTCTAAGAAGATAGAATTTAGATATGCAGATGCCCTATCTTTCAAGGAAGCTCTTTCCAGGGCCCTTAAGCTCGATAGATCAGTTGAGGTTATCACTACTAAAAAGAGTTATTTTTCCACTGTTGAGCTTCAGCTTACCCCCTGTCAGCATGATGTAGTTTTCTCACCTGCGAAAAGGATACTTCTTGTAGGTGGAGCTGGAACAGGGAAAACCACTACTCTTCTTTACAGGCTTTACAAAAAGTTGATGGAAGGGAAAGATCCATCCACATTTTTAGTTTTATCTTTTACAAAAAAGGCTGTTTTGGACTTAAGGGAAAGGCTTTCTCGCTTGTTAGGGAAAGATCCTAGGGATCTTTGGATAGAGACATTTCATGGGGCTATTTACAGGATATTGAAAAGGGAGGCTGAAAGGATAGGCTTCTCGCAGGATTTTTCTCTGGTTTCAGACTCCTTTCCAATTTTTAAAGAAGCTACTGAAGGAATAGAAGCTCCCCTTCTTAATAGAATATTCAGTGAGATTTCCGTATTGAGATCTAAGCTTATATCTCCAGAAGAATCGTTAAGAACTTATAAATTTCCTTGGCATAAGAAGGTATCCGAGCTTTATTTTAAGTTTAGCGAGCTAAAGAAAAAGAAAAATATTATGGATTTCGATGACCTTATTTTTTATGGGGTTAAATTACTTGAAGAGGATGACCTAAGGGAGATTTACTCTGGTAGGTTTAAATTTATCTTTGTTGATGAGCTTCAGGATTTAAATGAGGCTCAGTATCGTTTTATTAAGCTTCTCTCTTCTGATGATAGCGAGCTCTTTCTCACAGGGGACGCTACTCAGTCGATTTATCGTTGGCGAGGGGCTATACCGAACATAATTAATAGGGCTGAGGAGGAGCTTCGCTTAAAGAGATATGAGCTTACACATAGTTTTAGGTTGCCCAAGAGGATATTAAGTTTGGCTTCTTCATTAATGATTAAAGAAGGTATAGACCTATCCAACATAGTGAGCTTAAGGGGAGAGGGTAAAGTTGAGCTCTACATTGCTAAAGATGAGGCCGATGAGGCGAGATTTGTTGTTCAGAAAGTTAAAGAGCTTTCTTTATCAAGAAAGCTTTCCTCTATAGGAATATTTTATAGATTCAATCATCAATCCAGGATAGTAGAGGAACTTTTAGCTCAATTACGTTTACCTTATAGGATTGTGGGCGGATCTAGGTTTTATGAAAGAGAAGAAGTAAAGATGGTCGTGTCTTATTTAAGAGGGCTTTTAGAGAGGGATTTTGAGGCTATTGGTCGTTTCTTTTCTTGGATACTAGGCTTTAAAAAAAGTAGATTTAAAGCCTCAACTGAAGGGCTTTTTCTCGAAGAAGGAAGTTTCTCAAAGAGGAAAAAGGCGGAGAGGCTCCTAGATTTTCTAAAAAGCTTTCTTGAGAGTGGAAAATTAACCGTAGAAGAGCTTCTAAGGATACCTTTGGAGATAGCTGAGGTCTTTAAAAGAAGAGAAAAGGGATGGGTAAGCTATAGGGATGGGTTTCTTGAGCTTTTGAAATTAGCTTCGTCTTTTGATGAGGGAAGCTTAAAGGATTTTTTAAATCATATTTCGCTTATGGAAGAGATGGGCCTCGGTAGCAAGGGAGAAGCCTTAAACCTTTTAACTTTTCACTCTGCGAAGGGACTTGAATTCGATGTAGTATTTATAACTGGACTTTATGATGGGAATGTTCCATATTTTGCGAGTTTAGCAAGATTGGAGGAGTTAGAGGAGGAGCGAAGGTTACTTTTTGTTGCTTTAACAAGAGCGACGGAGCATCTTTATCTTTCGTATCCTCGGAGAGTGGATGGAAAAGGCGCAGAGCCATCCCGATTCTTACTTGAGATGATTGGTATGCTATAATATAATTGTTTAAAACTTTTATAAGGAGGAATGACAATGGAAGAGTTACAACTTGTTGTTTTTAGGCTTGGTAAGGAGGAATATGGGGTAGATATAGCTAAGGTGCAAGAGATAGTTAGAATTCAGGAGATAACTCGTATACCTCAGGCGCCGTCTTTTGTTGAGGGGATAGTGAATTTAAGAGGCAAAATAATACCAATAGTGGATCTTAAGAAAAGATTTAGTTTGGAAGGAGAGGAAATTTCAGAAAAGGAAAAGAGAGTTATAGTTGTTAACGTTAGTAATCAAACTATTGGTATAGTTGTGGATAGCGTTTCTGAGATAATAAGGATTCCAAAAGAGGATGTGGAGCCGCCACCTCCTATTGTTGCTGGAATTGAAGCTGCATATATAGAAGGGGTTGGAAAGATAGATAAAAGGTTAATAATACTTTTGAATATAGAAAAGATCCTGACTGAACGAGAGAAGGAAGAAATTAAGACTATGGGACTCTCTTAGATATCCTTTGGGAAGGAAGAGAGTTTTTGAAAGTTAGGATTAAAAAAAGCATTTTGGATTTGCAACCTGGAGATGTAATAGGTGTAGATGTTTTTGCTCCGGGAAAGGCTAGGGTATTACTTGTGCCTAAAGGATGGAAGATTGAGAGTGAGGAAGAGTGTGAAAATTTAAAAGTTAAACTCGCAAAATTTGGTATTGAAGATGTAGTAATTGAATCTGCTGAGTTAGAGGAAGGGATTCCATCAATAGCTAACATTAGAGAAAAAGCTCTCTCTCTTTTTCCTGTGATAAGCGAAGAGGCTAGAAGTAGAGCTTTGGATGCTGTTAAGAGGGTTGCTATTCTTGGAAGGATTGATATGAGAGAAATAGAGGAAGCTGTCGATAGAATAGTGGATGAAGTAGTGGAGAAGAGAGAGGTTGTTTTTAGTCTTTATGCTCTTAGAAATTATGATGATTATACCTTTGTTCACTCAGTTAATGTGGCCATGCTTACTGCCTTATTTGGTTTAGATTTTAACTATAGTAGGGATGAGATCAGGGTTCTTACAAAGGGTGCTATACTTCACGATTTAGGTAAGCTTAAGATATCCAATAGCATTATTAATAAACCTGGTCCCCTAACTCCTGAGGAGTTTGTAGAAATAAAGAAACATCCTATATACGGTGTAGAGATGACTTTATCTTCAGGTGAGACGAACGAAGATATACTTTCTATAATAGCTCAGCATCATGAGTGGTTTTCAGGAAAGGGTTATCCTCGTGGTTTAACCGGTGAGAAAATAAGTTTTATGGCTCGTATTGTTTCTGTAATCGATGTATTTGATGCTTTGACTACTGATAGGGCTTACAAACCTAAAATGCTTTCCTATGAAGCTGTGAGCAAGATGCTTCATGAGGGAGCTGCTCACTTTGATCCTAGGATATTAAGTAAATTTATAACAAGGTTCGGGATATATCCTTTAGGAAGTCTCGTTAAGTTAAGTGATGGGAGAATAGGAGTTGTTAGTAAGATTAATCCCATTTCTCCAATTCGCCCCGTAGTAAAGATTTTATATGACGAGTTTGGTTTAGAGAGAAGTGAACCTGATGAAGTAGATCTCTTTACCTCGGATGTTTTCATAACTGAGGTTCTTGATGACCTTTCCAAAAGCTTACTCTATAAGTAAGAAGTCTATCTTTCTTGTTAATGGGTCAGATTTAATTACCTGGACCTTTACTTTATCTCCGATCCTATAAACTCTTTTAGCCTTTGCTCCTATTACCATAAAGTTTTCCTCAGATACTATGTACCTATCTTTAGGCATAAGTTCCAATGGAACGAATCCTTCAACGCCATTATCAAGTTCTACAAATATTCCTTGTGGGATTACCCCGCTTATTATTCCTTCGAATATCTCTCCTAGTCTTTCCTTCATGTATAGACATTTTCTAAATTTCTTTTCTTCTTCCTCTACCTCATCAGCTATAAGTTCTCTTCTCGTTGAGTTTATAGCTGCTTCTATTAACCAGGCTGATAGTCTTTTTTCTCTTTGAGGTGAAATATATCCCTCTTCAAGAAATTCAGCAAGGACCCTGTGGATTGCTAGATCAGGATATCTCCTTATGGGAGATGTGAAGTGGGTGTAACATCTTGATGCTAAGCCAAAGTGTCCAAGGTTTTCCACATCGTATCTTGCTCTAGCTAAGGATCTTAAAAGTAGGGTAGAGATTATCTTTTCTTCAGGTTTATCTTTTATTTCCTTTAGAAGGTTTTGAAGATGTTTTGGTTTTATTTCTCCCTTTATTTTTAAAGAATAGCCGAAAAGTTTGAGAATATCTGATAGTTCCCTTATTTTTTCAGGGTCTGGATTTTCATGGATTCTATATATAAAAGGTAGAGATCTATAAAAGGCAAACTCAGCTATACATTCGTTTGCTACTATCATAAACTCCTCTATTATTTTTTCGCCTATGCCTCTTTCATAGCTTAAGATATCTTTTACCTTTCCATTTTCAGCTAATATAACTTTTGTTTCCTTAAAGTTGAAGTCAAGAGCTCCTCTTGAGATTCTCTTGTTTCTTAGTATAAGGGCAAGCTCTTTCATTAGATATAGTTCTTTTTTTAAGCTTTTATAAGGTTCTATCTCCTTTCCATCAAAGAAAGCATTAACTCCCTCGTAGGTTAATCGGGCTTTAGATTTTATTATACTCTTTCTGATATCATAGTTAATAACTTCTCCATATCTATCTATCTTTATAATAACGCTGAAGGTTAACCGGTCTTCTCCTTCTACAAGGCTGCAAAGCTGGTTTGATAGCTTAAATGGGAGCATGGGAATTGCCCTATCAGTTATATATACGCTGCAACCTCTTTTAAAAGCTTCTTTATCGAGTTCGCTACCTTCCTTAACGTAATATCCAACGTCTGCTATATGGACACCAAGTATATAGTTTCCGTCATCTCCTATCTCTATAGAAATGGCATCGTCAAAGTCTCTTGCATCTTCCCCATCTATTGTTACTATTATTTTATCTCTTAGATCAAGCCTTTTTCTTATTTCTTCCTGTGGTATTTTTTCTTTCAGAAGTTTGCTTTCTTCCTCTACCTCTTCTGGAAACTCAAGCGGAATATCATAGGATAGAAGTATACTTAGTACTTCAGTTTCTGTCTCTCCTACTTTTCCAAGAACTTTGGTTACCTTTCCTATAATTCCTTGGCTTCCCATAGGGAATGATACGATTTCTACTATGGCCTTATCCCCGTCTTGAGCTCCTTCTAATAGGTTTTTCTTAGGTATAAGCACAGGATCCCTGATGGAAGGATCATCAGGAATAAGTAGGGCAAAAGCTGGATAGATTTGAAGCCTTCCTATGAGTTTTGTTTTTGTACGTTCTATAACCTTAACGACTTCTCCGTATTTACCTCTTTTCTTTTCCTGCCTTACTTTTATAAAAACTTTATCTCCGTTCATTGCTCCGTTTAATGCGCTTGGAGGGATAAATATTTCCTCTCCACTATCTGTCTTAAAAAATGCGAATCCTCTTGGATGAACCTTTATTCTTCCTGCAAGTAGCTTGAGTTTCGAAGCTAAAATAGCCCTTCCTCTTGAGTCAATAAAAACCTTTCCTTCTTTTTCAAGATCCTCAATTATTTTCTTTATTTCCTTTAAATTAGCTTTACTTTCGGTCAAGTCTTCCGGTCGTAAAGGTTTAGATGCTTTAATTAACGCATTTAAAATTATGTCACGCATAGCTTTATTCCCATTCTATAGTGGCAGGTGGCTTTGAGGTTATGTCATAGACAACCCTGTTTACCCCTTCGACCTCTCTAGTGATTCTATTAGAAATCTTTTCAAGGATTTCGTAAGGAAGTTTAACCCAATCGGCGGTCATACCATCTTCACTACTTACAACTCTTAAGGCTATGGTATAACCGTAGCTTCTTTCGTCTCCCATAACTCCGACGCTCTTTATAGGAAGTAAAACAGCAAAAGCCTGCCATACTTTGTCGTACCAACCGTTTTCTCTAAATTCCTCTTGAACTATTTTATCTGCTTTTCTTAGTATATTAAGCTTTTCTTTTGTTACTTCTCCTAAAACCCTAACAGCTAGTCCTGGACCTGGGAAAGGATGCCGTTTAAGAATCTTTTCAGGTATATCAAGAAGTTTTCCAAGCTTTCTAACTTCGTCTTTAAAGAGGTCCTTTAGGGGCTCTAGAAGCTCGAAGTCAAGTTTTTCTGGTAGGCCTCCTACATTGTGATGGCTTTTTATCTTGGCGGCTCCTTTACCTCCACTTCCGCTTTCTATTACATCAGGATATAAGGTCCCCTGAAGCAGAAATTTTATTTTGCCCTGTTTAGAGGCCACCTCTTCAAATACTTTTATAAATTCGTGTCCTATTATCCTTCTTTTTTCCTCAGGATCAGTAACCCCTTTAAGTTTTTCTAAAAAATTTTCGCTTGCATCTATGTATACGAGGTTAAAGTTTCTTTCTTCAAAGAAGCTCCTTACTTCTTCTGGTTCCCCTTTTCTCAGCAATCCGTTATTTACAAAAACTGCTATTAGGTTGTCTCCTATGATCTCTTTGACTAAGGTAGCTGCTACTGTAGAGTCGACCCCACCACTTAGCGCACAGAGCACCCTTTCGTTTCCGACTTTCTCTTTTATTTCTATTATGGCTTTTTTAAGAAAGTTTTCCATGTTCCAATTTTTCCTGGCTTTGCATATTTCCGTTAAGAAATTGTCAAGGATTTTCATTCCGTAGTCGGTATGGGCTACCTCTGGATGAAATTGAAGACCGTATATCCTTTTTTGAGAATTTTCCATGGCAGCTATTTTTGTTTTTTCTCCCTCTGCTGTGATTGTAAAACCTGGAGGGGGTAGCGTAACACTATCACCGTGACTCATCCAAACAAAGCTTCTTTCTGGAATTTCCTTGAATAAAGGGGATTCACTTAAAACCTTTATTTCTGTTTTGCCGTATTCCCTCTCTTTTCCTGAGGATACTGCACCTCCAAGCATTTTAGCTATGATTTGCATTCCGTAGCATATACCCAAAATTGGTATTCCAGTTTCTAATATTTCTCTTTCTGGAGCAGGAGCATCAGGGCTAAGAACGCTTGCTGGTCCTCCAGAAAATATTATCCCTTCTGGTTTTTTATTTAAGAGATCGGGGAGAGTTATATCCCAAGGAAGTATCTCAGAGAAAACACCAAGCTCTCTTATTCTTCTTGCAATTAGTTTTGTATATTGGGAACCGAAGTCTAAAATGGCTATCATTTTTTTATCTCCTCCACAAGGATTTTAAGTATTTTCTTTATTATATCATAGTTAGATGATATAATCTTTCTCTAGAGGGGGTGTACGTGTGGATAAACTCAAGCTTTATAGATACCTTTTGATCATAAGTGTTATTTCTTTAGTTATCTCTATAGCTATTGTACACTATGTAGGGACAAAACAAATAACCGAGCTTTTTTTACAGGAGAATCGTGAGAAGCTGTTATCCTCGGCAAGAATAGTTAGGGAGTTTTTTGAGGGAAACGTTTCTAGACTAAAGCTATTGGCCAGTGAGATGGAGAGAATGCCAGTTTTAACTAATAATATAAGAGGCATTCTTAAGGCTTTTTATGAGGGATCTCATGGAACTATTCTTGCTGTTCAATGGATAGACAGAGAAGGGAGCATTAAAGATGGTTTCCCCCCAGAGCATACTCCTTACGGTTACAGCTTTAAAAGCGCTAGTTCTGCTTGGGATTTTTTTAAAAGGGTTACGGAATCAAAAGATGTTGTTTTTTCAAACTCCGTAACGCTTTTAGAAGGAGGTTTTGGTATCACTATAGCTTATCCTGTAAGAAGGGATGGGGAATTTGTAGGTGCTTTATGTCTTGTTGTAAGTTATGCTAAAAATCTTGGGCCTCGTCTTGATGGGATTAAAGATCTTTTAATAATTGATAAGAATGACGAAAGAATAGTTTACTCTTCTACGTTTACTAGATTTGTTGGTAAAGCCTTTAAAGAGCTTTTTGGCAAAGAGTTACCCTTATTTACTGATATAGAAGGTTCTTCTTATTTAAGTGGAGATTTTCAGGGGAAAAAAGTTTTAGTCCTGTTTGATAAGGTTTCTCTTCTTTCAAGAGATTGGTATGTGATGCTTATTTCGTATAGCCCATTCTTATATTCTCTGGGTTTCATACCAGGAATGAGATTTTCAGTTTTAATAATCTTTTTATTTAGTATATCTACATTGCTTTTTGCCTTTCTTCTTCTGAGGGAGTTCTGGATATACAAAAATAAGCTTGAGGGGGAAAGGAAGTTTACGGGTAGAGCCCTTGGTAGTATAAATATGCCACTTCTGATAATGGATAAAGCAGGAAGGGTAAGTTTTGCAAATGAGTTTGCTCGAGAGCTTCTAGGTAATGATATTGATGGGAAACCATGCCCATTCTTATCCATGTATCTTTCTTCCTGTTTCTATCATGGAGATCTTGAGAAAAAGGGTAGTATAAGACAGGAGTTCAAACTTGGTGAAAATAGGACTTTCGAGGTAGGTTGTTTCCTTATTAAGGAGGCAAGCGGAGATGTTGAGGGGGTGATGGTTTTAGCGAGAGATATAACTGAAAATAAAAAGTCAGAGCACAGGCTATGGGATTTAGCACGAAGATTGGAAAGGAAAATCTGGGAAGAGCATATACTTTTTGAAGTTAGCAAGGTTGTGGTAGTTCGTAGGGGGAAGGAAGACTTTATTAGAGAGGTTACTGATTTGATTTATGCGTACTTCCCTACAACTTTGGCTTTTATAGCATTTCTTGAGGAAAAGTGGAGAGCTCTTAAGGTTGAAAAAGTTAAGGGTGCTAAGAGGGAAGTTAAGGATCTTCTTATATTAGAGAAGGGCCTTTCTAAGGTGGTAGATATGGGGGAGATGCTCTATGTGCCAGATACAAGAGGCGCATTTAGTATAGGGAAAAGCTTCGGTGTTGAAACTATGAGCGAGCTTGTTATTCCCTTGATGGCAAGGGGTTCGACCTTTGGAATCCTCTTTCTCGGTTCTGATCGAGTTAATGCTTTTCCTGAGGAGGATAGAAACATTTTGAAAGCAGTGGCTGATGTTATAGCTATTGGCATAGATAATATAAATCTTTATCAAAGGCTTGAGGATCTTGCAATTACTGATGATTTAACCGGACTTTATAACAGGAGATTCTTTTATCAAAGGCTTTCTGAGGAAATAGCTCGTGCAGTGAGACAGGAGACTAATTTAATACTGATGTTCATTGATATGGATAACTTTAAGGCCTATAATGACGCTTTTGGGCACCTGGCTGGGGATAAGCTTTTGAAGATGTTTGGTGTTGTTTTAAAGGAGAGCATAAGAAAAGGGATGGATTATGCCTTTAGATACGGAGGAGATGAATTTGCTGTTATACTTACTTCTACCTCTTATGATGGAGCTCTTAAGGTGGCTGATCGAATAACCAGGGAATTTGAACGCTATGAGTTTGAAGTCGTAGGGTTAAGTTTTGGTGTAGCTGAATACGAGAAGGGAATGACGGAAGATAATATTATAGCTGCTGCAGATATAGCGTTGTATGAAGCTAAAAGAAAAGGAGGAAGAAAAGTAGTTCTTTATAAGAGCTTAACCAGCTCTTCCTCCACCACCACCAAATCCTCTGCCGATTCCACCTATCCCTCCACTTCCTCCTAGGAAGTCGGAGAAAATACTTTTTTCGGTGTAGTCTTGGGTTTTAACTATATAAGCATCCATTAGGGAAGAGCGAAGGTTTCCAATCCAAACCGTTGGAAAGTCCCAAACGGGGTAGAAAGAGCTTTCACGAATTGTTTCTCTTGGAATAAGGAATTTCATGGCCTTCCAAGTTTCTTCTGCTACTCCCAAGGCTGTAGCATATACGAGGTATTTATCCCATATAGCTATAGATGTCGGGGGATGCATCTTGAGCAAGCTGAAGTCACTTAGAAACCTTTTGAAAGCCTTCCATCTCATAGAATAAACCCTTCCGAAAGGTGTCCATCTTCCACCCACTTGCTCAGGTAGAAAGAAGGAAATTATTCCGCTTATAGTTAACAGTCCCATCGAAAGCATTAGAAGATTCCATACTTTAGGGTAAAACATTCTTTGAGAGCCTGCTGTTAAAATTGCCATTAATATAATTCCTAAGAAGAAAGCTAAGCTTCCGTAAATTTTAAGAAGTTTGCTTCCTGTGGCAGTGAAAAACCTTGTTGGGTTTAGCTCCTGTGTTACGATATCTTTCCATAGATCGAAGAAGTCTTTAAACTTCGTACTGTTTTTCCATGCTTCTGTTAGCTTTTTCCAGCCCTTTCCTTCGTTTTTTAGCTCTTCCTTAAGAAAATTTAGAATCTCCTTTTCTGGGGGATTTAATTCTTCGTTATTAGTCTTTTTAATTTTTATTATAATGTCGCTTCCTTTTTCATTTTCTATTTCAAGAAAACCCTTTCTTATAAGCTCAAGTATGCTTGCTATAAAGCCCTCGAGTGTGGGAATTCCTATTTTACCCATCATTATGGCGTTAACGAAAGATGGTGGATCTGGATAGGGAGGTTCGTGTTCGTAAGGGGCATAGTATGATACCTTTGGTTCCCTTCCCCACTTTAAGTATATAACTAAAGGTATAAATATTGAAAGAGCTGCTGTTAATAGAGCTAATCCCATGAATAGAGAAGATTTTCTCTCATAGGATAGCTCTATTTCCTCTATCTTTCTTAAGGCAGGATAGTTATACTTTTTCGCGAAGATAGCGTTTACAAACCATTCCTTAGGCATCAAAAGTCTTATTTCTATAAATTGATGTGATGGTATATTTTCAAAATTTAGAAGAAGTTTATTCCCTTCTAACCTTGTTTCCTTTAGATAGTCTTTAGGATGAATCCAGTATTTTACTTCCTTACTTATGGTTTTTGGTAGTTCTATCTCACCTTTAAGTAAGTTAAGAGGCTTGCTCCATCCTTCTCCCCAGAGCTTCGGGAATAACTCAGCTACGTCTTGAAATAGCTTTAGGGCTCCTTTAATATCGTATGAGATTATCAATGTTATGTCCTTATTTTCTACACCTTTATTTATATTTTGTGGATCTTCGCTAATGTAAGCAGTAATAATAATACCTTTTCCTTGTTCAACTCTTTTCTGAAACAATGCTGCTGCTCCTTTGACGCTTGCACTAACGTTTTCTATGAAAATATCCCTCAGAGGTATTATTCTTTCGACAAAGCGGAATCTTCCTGAAAAGCTGTAAGTAATCTTTTCTGTGACTTTTACTAATCCACTTTCAAGGGCCTTTATTTCTACATTGGCTTCTTTAAGGTAGTAGTTTTTTGCTAGACCTTCTAACGGAAGAAATAAAATTAGAATAGTTAAAATAAGGGGCTTCACAAAGCTCATTTTAAAAGGATATCTTAGGAGCAATTCTTTCACCCTCTTCAGCTTTAAAAAACTCTCTTTTTGTGAAGTTGAATAATCTTGCAATTATAATCCCCGGAAAGGTTTCTATAGCATTATTGTACATTAACACCGTATCGTTATAAAACTGGCGAGTGTAGGCTATTTTGTTTTCTGTTTCTGCAAGCTCTTTCTGTAGTTCCTGGAAGTTTGAGTTTGCTTTAAGTTCAGGATAGGCTTCGGCAATAGCAAATAAAGTTTTAAGGGCAGTTGTAAGCTCTCCTTCTGCTTGAGCGAATTCTTTTGGGGTTTTTGCACTTAGAACTGCGCTTCTCGCTTGAGTTACTTTCTCAAAGGTTTCTTTTTCGTGAGAAGCGTAACCTTTCACTGTTTCTACTAAGTTTGGTATAAGATCCGCTCTTCTTTTAAGTTGGACTTCTATTTGGGCCCATGCGTTATCTACTCTGTTTCTTAAGGTTATAAATCTATTGTAATAGATAACTATGATGCCTGCTATTAGTAGTAAAACCACCAATATAATCCATCCCATTTTTTAACCCCCTTCTCTGAAGGATATATCATAGTGTACCATAGTTTCCGCCTTTTATCAAAGGCTCTTGTTTTTTTTCTCCTTAGGTGGTATCCTTTGATAAATGGAGGTGAGGTCCTTTTGAGTAGAAGGAGGGTGCTTCTAATAACTCCTGGTGAGGTAAACTTGGATGACATTTTAAAAAGTTATGATACGATTTCAATTGAAGTTAAGCCCCTTTCAGAAGTTCCCTCCGTCGTAGAAGATACCTATGGGTTGGCTCAAGTGGTGTCAAATATCCTTGGCGTTCTGAAGAGCATTTCTAAGCTTTATGATGCTATAGTTATAAGCTGTTTTGAAGACCTTGGTTTGGACTTGCCTAAAAAAGTTGGTGTTCCTGTTATAAGCTTAAGTGATGTTTCTTTAATAAGCGGTTCTCTTCATGGTAGAAGGTTTAGTATTCTTGCTCCGAATCATTATATTGCTTCTCTTATATATAGGAGGATTCTTGAAAAGGGACTGGCTCCCTCTTTAGCTTCCATAAGGGTTGTTAGATCTGCAAGTAGCGATGTCTTTCCTTTTCTTCTTGCTGAAGCGAGAAAGGCTATAGAGGAGGATTGCGCGGAAGCGATAGTATTGGGTTATCCGGCATGGAGGAAATTTTCAGAGGTTTTGAGCAAAAAGATAAGTGTGCCTATTATAGAACCCTTATCGAAAGCTTTAAGTCTTATAGAGGTAATATTGAGGAAAAAGGAGGTAGAAGATGCTCACTAGGATAAGAACATATCTTGAGGAAAAGCGTGACAGCATGGTTAAGAGTTTATGTGATATAATTTCCGTTCCTGCTCTTGCACCTGAGGCTGGTGGAGATGGAGAGATGAAGAAAGCTAAAGTAGTTGTTAGGAAAGCTAAAGAACTTGGTCTTCCACTTCCACGGTGGTATGATTGCTTGGATTGGAGAGTTAGTGATGGAGCTCGACCAAATTTTATTATCACTATTGAAGGAGAGGATAAATCTAGAACCTTTTGGTTAATAACGCATTTAGATGTAGTAGCTCCAGGAGATTTAAGATTGTGGGAAACTGATCCATTCAAACCTGTTGTAAAGGGAGGAAAGGTTTTTGGCAGAGGCGCTGAAGATAACGGTCAAGAAATAGTTGCAGCTCTGTATGCTCTTTCTTTTTTAATCAGGGAAGGGATAAAGCCCAAAATTAACGTTTCCCTTGCCTTTGTTTCTGACGAAGAATCTGGAAGCAATTATGGTATGTTGCATCTTCTTAAGCAAGGTGTATTTAAAAAGGGTGATATTGCATTGGTTCCTGATGCTGGTGAGTCAGACGGTCTTTTCATTGAGGTTGCAGAGAAAAGCATGCTTTGGCTTAGGTTTACTTTAGGGGGAAAGCAAGCCCATGCTAGTATGCCTCATGAAGGGCTAAATACAAATTTTATAGCCTCTAAGATAATAGTTGAGCTTCATGAGGAGCTTTATAGAAAGTTTGATCAGCAAAACGAGCTTTTTATTCCTCCTTTTTCTACTTTCGAGCCTACTATGAGAGAGAAAAACGTAGACAATATAAATACCATACCTGCAAAGGATGTTTTTTACTTTGACTGTAGGATAATCCCACAAGTTAACATTGATGAGGTTTTGAGTTATATAAAGGAAAAAGCAGAGAATATAGCCTCTTCTTATGGAGCTACATTAGAATTAGAGGTAATAAATAGAAGTGAAGCTCCTCCTTATCAAGGAGTCGAGAGTCCAAGCTTAGAGCTCTTAAAAGCTTGTATAAGAAAAGGAATAGAAGGAGAGCCTCGAATCGGGGGTATAAGTTGGATCACGTTGGCTACCTTTCTTCGAAAAGAAGGTATAGATACTCTTGTTTGGAGTAAGCGAGATAATACAGCAAGTCGCCCCAATGAATATTGTCGTGTAGATAACTTGCTTAAAAGTGCTGAAATCTTTATACTTATGATGCTTGGTATTTAATTTATTACTTTTCTTCCCTCCCCTTCTTCCTTGGAGAGTAAACTTTTGACGTTTTCCTTAGGAACTCCTGCTTGGTGAAGGACCTCTTCATTTACATAAATAGGACTTTTCGTTCTTAGTGCAATAGCTATAGCGTCACTCGGACGAGAATCCATTACTACAAGTTCTCCGGTTTCCTTTTGTAGATAGAGATTTGCGTAAAATACATTGTTTTCAAGCTTTGTAACTACAATTTTCTGAAGATTGATCTTAAGACTGTCGAGCATGTTTCTAATTAGATCGTGGGTTAGTGGTCGGAAAAAGAAATTACCGTTTAATGCATCCCATATTGATCTTGCTTCCATTGGTCCTATGCCTATAAGTAAGGCTTTTTCTCCCTCTAGTTCCTCTAATAGTACGAAAAACCCTCCCTCATTAGGATCCATTAAAACTCCCGAGATGTGTACTACTTTTTCCATTTCTTTCACCCCCTTTCTAGAGAGATTATATCACACTTGTGATATACTTTTTATAAAGCTAAGAATTAAGGAGGTGCTTTTAAGTGTTTTTGAAGAGGGTGTGTATTTTTATTTTTTTGCTTTTTTTCTTTTCCTGTAGCTATGCTTTGTGCATCGAGATTATGCCTCTTAAAGAAGTTAAACCTGGAATGATTGGAGAGGTCAGAACTGTATTTAAGGGAATCGAAGTAAGGAGCTTTCCAGTTGAAGTTATAAGTGTAATAAAGTCTTCAAGAGGGGATCGTCACTTTATACTTATTAGAGCGTACGGTCCTCTTATTGAAAAGCTTGGAGGTATAGCTGCTGGAATGAGTGGAAGCCCTGTTTACATAAAGGGTAAGATTATTGGAGCTATAGGGTATGGGTGGAAGATGAGTGATCATCGTCTTGGGTTAGTTACTCCTATAGAGGAGATGATAAGAGTTTGGGATAAAAAATACTTACCTGAGAACTTAAATTGGGATGTGATTTTGAGGGAGAGGAGATCAGAGGAAAATCCTGAAACTGAGGAGAAGGAGAAAATCGTTATGATAGCCTCTGGTTTGAGCCCAAGGGGATTTTCGATGATAAGTTCTGATTTTGAAAGGTATGGAGTTAGGTTTGTTAGTGTTCCTATCTCTGGGGAAATAAAGGTTGCAAGAGATGTTAAGCTCGTGCCTGGAGCTGCTGTAGGGGCTCTTCTTTCCTGTGGTGATATTAACATTGGAGCCATAGGGACCTTAAGTTATCTAGATGGGGATAAATTTCTCGCTTTTGCTCATCCATTTATGTTAAGGGGTAATGTAAATTATTTTTTGACTACAGCTTATATTCATGAGTGTATATCTAGTATAGAGTTTCCTTTTAAGCTTGGAACTCCTGGAGATATAGTGGGTGTAGTTACACAGGATAGAATTGAAGCTATAGGTGGAGTTTTAAGGCGTTATCCCTTAAGTATACCTATAAGCTTCTATGTCAAGAGTTTAGATGAGGGTAAAGAGAGAAAATCCTTTGTTAGGGTAGTCTATGATGATGGTATACTAGATAAGTTGCTTAAGGCTATTTTCTTGAGTACATTTGATCTGGGATGGGGCAGAGTTGGAGATGGAACCGTTAAGCTAAAGTATAAATTGGAGGGCAGAAACATCCCCTATGTTGTTGAAAGGACTAACTACTTCTACAGTGGTGAAGATGTCTCGAAGGAAGCTTTTGAGGCCTTTAAGAGGGATTTCTTTTTGATATTATATAACGAATTTGCTGAGGTTTTTCCTTTGGGGGTTACTATAGAAGCGGAATTTACTGCTCAACCTAAGGTCTTATGGATAAAGGATGTTAAAGTTGCAAAGAAGGAGATCTCAAGGGGGGAGGAGTTGATAGTTAAGGTAAAGCTCCTTCCTTATAGAGGTAAAGGCACTGAGAAGGAAGTTAAGCTTAGGATTCCAGAGGATTTTCCGCAAGGAAAAGCTATACTAATGGTTAGAGGTGGAGGTATATATCCTCAGGGCAAAAATAAGGGGGATAAGAAGGAGGAAAAGGTTTATAAGAATCTTAAAGATCTTTTGGATGATCTTAGGAAAGAGGAAAATAATAACGAGGTTATAGTTGAGATTGTTTCTAGCGGGGATAGAGCGAATGCTCAGGATAAAGAAGGTAAAGGGAAATTGAATAGTAAGGATGAGGAAAACGATGAAAGTGTAGAGAACAATGAAGATTTAGAGGAATCTGAAGATGAACAAAATCGTGAGAAGAAACATCAAGTTAAGGTTGTCTTTGATACTGATTTTTATGTTGAGGGATATATAGAAAAGGAGGTTAATATTAAATAGTAAATCTTTTAGAACATGTAGGAAAAGCCTCTTTGCTTCTATTTAGAATATTTAAATGGGTTTTGAGAGGGAAGTGGGAGTTTTCCTCATTAAAGGAGCAAATGTCTCGAGTTGGAGTAGACTCCCTTCCACTAATAGTAATTACCTTTGCTTTTGCTGGAATGGTTATAGCAGTTCAAATGGTCGATCAGTTTATAAGATTTGGAGCAGAAAGTCTCATTGGTGGTATAATTGGCCTTTCTATTTCAAGGGAGCTAGCCCCTGTTATGACTGCTCTAATAGTCACTGGGAGGGTGGGAGCTTCCTTTGCAGCTGAAATAGGTACAATGAAGGTAACTGAGCAGATAGATGCCCTTGAGGTGATGGGGGTTGATCCAGTTAATTATCTGGTAGTTCCTAGATTTCTTGCATGTACATTCATGCTTCCTGTACTAACTATTTTTAGTGACTTTGTTGGTATAATAGGGGGATACTTTGTGGTCATGACAAGAGAAGTCAATGTCATGGTTTATAAAACTTCTTTAAGTGAACTTATGGATCCTATTGACGTTATCGGCGGCTTGATTAAGTCAAGTGTTTTTGGAGGAACGATAGCATTGGTTAGTTGTTACGCTGGTATGAATGCTTCTGGAGGTGCGAGAGGGGTTGGAGTGATGACCACAGCTGCTGTCGTGGTTTCCAATATGCTTATTTTGGTACTTAACTATTTTCTCTCAGTATTAATATTTTCTTTGAGGGTTATATGATAGTTGTTGACTCTGTTAAGAAAAGATTGGGAGGAAAAGAGGTATTAAAAGGTATATCTTTGGAAATTTTTGAAGGAGAAGCTTTTGTTATCATAGGCCCATCTGGTTGTGGTAAATCTGTGCTATTGAAGAACATAATGGGGCTTATAAAACCTGATGAGGGTAGAATAATAATAAACGATGTCGATATTACTAAAGCTTCCCGTGAAAAGCTTATGGAGGTAAGGAGGTCGATGGGTGTTGTTTTTCAGGGAGGAGCCCTTTTTGATTCTTTAACTGTTTTTGAGAACGTGGCTTTTCCTTTGAGAAAACTTTTAAATCTTCCTGAAAAAGAAGTAAGAGAGAGGGTTAAAATTGCTTTGGAGAGAGTTGGCCTTGAGGGAGTTGAAGGTTTTTATCCTGAAGAGCTTTCTGGTGGTATGAGAAAGAGAGTTGCTTTTGCTAGAGCTGTAGTTTCTATGCCTAGGATACTTCTCCTAGATGAACCTACCACAGGTTTAGATCCGGTTACTTCAGCTACTATAGATGATTTGATAATTAATCTTAAAAGAAGCCTATCTCTGACTTTAGTTATGGTTACTCATGACATGAGAAGCGCTTTCAGAATAGCTGATAGGCTTGCTATGCTTTATGATGGTTTTATAGTTTTGCAAGGTAATGCTAAAGAATTGAAGAACGGAGAAAATCCGTTCATAAAGCAGTTTCTTGAAGGGAGTCTGGAGGGACCTATATGCGTGAAGTTAGCTTAGGCTTAGTCATAGTGCTTTCTCTTTTAGCTTTGGGAACAATGATATTTTTGACAGGAGAGCTACCCTGGGAAAGAAAGGGGCACACTTTGATAACCGCTCGTTTCGATTATGTAGGAGGACTCAAGGAGGGAGATGCAGTTAGAGTTGCTGGGGTAAAGGTTGGAAAGGTTCTTTCTATTTCTATAGGTGATGACGGAGTATATGTAGTTATGATGCTTTCTCCAGAGGTAAGGCTTAGAAAAGGTAGTTTATTTACCATAGGAACTGCTGGAATAGTGGGCGAAAAGTATGTGGAGATCATACCTCAATTTGAGGGGGAGCCTTTTAAACCTGGTGAAAAGGTTGAGGGGATCTCACCTTATAGGTTTGAAGAGCTTTTAGGTGAGCTAAGGTTGTCTATACAGAGATTTGGGAGAGTCATGGATGAGGTTGAGAAGCTTATAGGGGATGAAGCTTTTAGGAGGTCTATAAAGGAGGGGACACAGAGGTTGAATGAAGTTCTTGAGGAAGCTAAGGAAAGCCTTGAGAAATTCAAAGTAGCCGCAAGCAACATTGATGAAAAGGCTTCTAAGCTTATGGATGAGCTGAGACTAACGGTTTCGGAAAACAGGAAAGATATCAAGGCTTTGGTTGAAAATCTCCGTTTAACGAGCGAAAGGCTTAGGGACTTCGCTAGTAGGTTTGCTACACCTGAAAATGTTCAAATGTTGGAGGAGACTTTGCTTTCTATTAAAAAAGCAGCAGAGGAGATTTCTTCCTTAGCTAGAGGGTTTTCGGAAAGTGATATAAATAGGACAGTAGAGGATGTTAAGTTTACCGTAGAGGAGACGAAGAGGGTAGTAGAGAGAATTAAGACCTTAAAAGTTGAAGGAGGGGCAAGATTTAGGTATGGTAAGTCTTCATTTGTAGCGGAAGAGGAAGGGTTTACTGATGTATGGTTCAGGTTGGAGCTCCCTAATGAGCAAGATAGCTTATTTGTGGCTATTGATGATTTAGGAGGAGAGAATGAATTTAGCTTCCTTCTTGAGAAAAAGATAGGGAGGAATTTTTCGCATAAGTTTGGAGTAATAAGGGGGGAGCCTGGCTATGCTATCTTTCACCAGGCTTCCCCGAGGTTTTCTTGGGAATTCACTTTGCGTAATGTTAAGGAGTTTGAGTTGGACCTCTCTTTGTGGTATAGGCTATTTTATAGCAACGAGAGAAAACTCTTCCTTTTTAGCAGGTTTGATTATCAAAGTGGTGAGTTGAGACCTTCTATAGGTATAGAGTATAGGTTTTAACTTTCAAAGAAAACTTTATACCCCTTTATTGCCGAAAAAAGATCTGCTTTACTCGAAATTTCGAAGGGCGAGTGCATGTTAAGTAAAGGTGGTCCACAGTCCACAACTTCTACTCCAAATCTTGCTAGAAACTTGGCTACGGTTCCTCCTCCACCTTCATCAACCTTTCCTAGCTCGGCTGCCTGCCAAGCTATATTATTTTCATTGAATAATCTTCTTATCCAGCCCGTGTATTCCGCATCAGCTTCGCTTCCACCGGCTTTTCCTCTTACGCCAGTAAATCTTGATATCGCAATTCCATATCCAAGTAAAGCTGCGTTTTTTATCTCGTGAACCTCCTCAAAGAGAGGGTTAACCGCAGCATGAACATCTGCTGAGATGGCCTTACTATTCCAAAGGGTTCTCTCAAGAATGAGATTAGACGAATTCCCTTCCCATTCTTCAAGAAGCTCTATTACCCACTTCCTTAGGATATTTGACTCTAGTCCGCTTATTCCAAAGCTTCCGATTTCCTCTCTATCAGCTAATATTAGGAGTATAGAGTGTTTGGGTTTTTCTACTTTCAGAAAGGCTTCTATTCCAGCAAATGCGCATATCCTATCATCTTGGCCATATCCTCCTATCATACTTTTATCAAAGCCTATATCCTGAGCTTTATAAGCTGGGACCGCCTCAATATCGGAGCTAACAAAATCTTCTTCCTCGATATCGTATTTTTCCTTTAATATCTTCAAAATTTTAAGTTTAACTTTTTCCTTTTCCTCTTTTTCTTCCTCTATAGGCATGTTTCCAACTACGATGTCAAGGGTTTCTCCTTCTATGAATTCCGAGGCTTTTTTTTCCATCTGCTTATAAGCTAAGTGAGGTAGCAGATCAGGTATTACGAATACAGGATCTTCGCTTTCCTCTCCTATTTTCCATTCTATGATTTTGCCGTTTTCCTTTACTATCCTTCCGTGAAGAGATAAAGGTATGTTAAGCCACTGGTATTTTTTGATACCGCCGTAATAATGAGTTTCAAATAAAGCTATGCCATGCTTTTCATATAAAGGATGTACTTTAAGATCTATTCTTGGTGTATCTACGTGAGCTGCAACTATCCTTAGACCTTCTTCTAGGGGAAGTTCTCCCTTAAGTGCTACTCCTATTATTTTTTCTTTAAGCTTGAATATCCTATGGGCTTTTTCTTTAAGGGCTTTTTCAGCATATCTTATAGCTTCCCATTCTGTCTTAACATTATTTAAAAACTCTTTAAATTTTTCACCAATTTTATAGCTTTCTTCTCTTTCCTCGGGAAGAAGCTTTTCCCATGCGCTTTTTCTCTTCATGCTTCGACCTCCTTTATTTGGGTTTCTTCTATCTTAAATTTTGAGATGGTTTCCTTCACGAACCTTGATATTTCCCTGAGTTCTGAAGCTGTGGAGGCTAGCTCTTCGCTAGAGGCGGTTATTTCTTGAACGCTTGCTGAAACATCCTCTATTGCTTGAGCGTTCTTTTCTGCTTTTACGCTCACTTCATTTATTATTTTAACTACTTCTTCTGAAGTTTTAACTTCTCTCGAAATTATATCCTCAAGGTCATCGATAAGTTTTTTGGTTTCACTTACTGAGGATATTATAGCTTCTACAGCAAGCTTTGATTCTTCTACTAAGCTTGTTCCCTTTTCTACAGCTTTACTGCTTTTGATCATGCTTTGAACTGCTAATTCGGTGTCTTTTCTTACCTCCTCGATAAGCTTTGATATCTGCATTGCTGCTTGTCCAGAAGCTTCAGCAAGTTTTCTAACCTCTTCAGCAACTACAGCGAATCCTCTCCCTGCTTCTCCGGCTCTTGCTGCTTCTATAGCCGCATTTAAAGCTAACAGATTAGTTTGATCAGCTATACTTGTTATTAGATCGACTATTTGACTTATCTCTCTAGATCTATCTCCAAGTTTTTTTACAGCCTCTGCTGTTGAAAGAACCTCTCTTCTAATTTCGCTCATGTTTTCAATTACGTGTTGAGAGGCTTCCTTTATTTTGATAGAAGCATCTTCAGCTTTAGCAGATGCATTTCCTGTAGCTTTCACATTTTTGTAAGCTGATTCTACTATATGGGAAAGGTTAGTTAGCGCTTGAGAGGCTTGCAGTAACTCTTCTGTTTGCTTTTTGGTGTTTTCTGTAACTTCTATGATTTTTTCTGATGTTGTAGAGGTAGCTTTAGCATTTTCTTCGCATATGTTTAATAAGATAGAGGAAGATTCGTCAAGCTTGAGGCTTCTTTGTGTTACACTGCTTATTATATCCCTAAGCGAGTTTATCATAGAGTTTAAGCTTTCACATAGGTCTCCTACTTCATCCTTTGTTAGCTTTGGTATGTAAAAAGAAAGATCTCCCAGTGCTGCTCTTTGAGCTAATCCCATAAGTCTTCTTATAGGGTTTACGATACTGTTTCCAAGTAAGATACCAATGAGAAGAAAGACAATGGCGATTACGATGCCGGCGAAAATGGACTTCTTTCTGATCGAAGATAATGGAGAAAGGATTTCTTCAAGATTTACGCCTGTTGCTACAGCTAATTTTATATCTCCGTTCTCAATATAATTTACCGCTACAAATTTTTCCTTTCCCTGAAATGCGTATCTACTGACCCTTTTTTGATTGGTTAGATCGTCTTCAAGCTTATTTAAGTTAAGCTCGCTTAAGGTTTTCCCAATATTTTCTAGTTTTGGATGGTGAACCAGCAAGCGTTTTTTAAGATCTACTATATAAGGATAAGCGCTTTCAAAACCTGTTTTGCTCTTAAGGTCTTCTTCTGATTTTTTAGTTACCTGAGATATGCTTGAAAAACGTAAAATTCCGATAAGTATTCCAAAAGTTTGAACGGGGTGTGAGAGAGCTATTCCAAACTTTTCCTCTTTTAAGTTTAGATCCAATACATTGCTTATAAAAGCTTTACCCTCTTTTCCTAAGCTTAAAGCCTTTTCTACTACTTCCCTAGGTATCTTTATGCTCTCTTCGTTTGTAGCTATCATTTTACCATTCATGTTGTAAAGCTGAAAAGCTAGAAATGAGGGATCTTCTTTAACTATCCTCATCATATCTCCTATGGCGGTTTCTGCCATATTTATAGATATAGCAGTTAAGAAAGAACCTCTTCCACTATATTCTTTCACACTTCTAAGCTTTTCTTCAATAAATGAAGAAATTTTAGTAGCTATAAAGTCTCCCATGATGCTAAAGAACCTTATGCTTAAATTTTCCACAGTTTGTCCGCTTGTATTTACGCTTATAAATGTGGAGACTCCTAAGGGGACTAAAACGCTTATGAGTACTAAAATTAATATCTTGAGGCGCAAGGAGGTTCTCATTATGGTTTCACCCCCTATTAGGTTGTTTTAGTTCTATAAAAGAGTATATCATATAAGAGTTATCTGAGGAAATAGCATGAGGAGGATTGCACCTAAAATTAATGCTATAAAGAAGGGGGTTACTCCTTTAAATATGGTTTCCATTGGAATTTCAGGGAAAATTCCTTTTATAACATAAGCGTTTATGCCCACAGGAGGGGTTATAACTCCTATCTGGGTTACAAGTACTACCATTACTCCGAACCATATTGGATCAAAGCCAAGTTTTATTACTACCGGATAAAATATTGGAATAGTTAAAAGTATCAACGCCAGAGCATCTATAAAACATCCGGATATTACATAAATCAATATTATGAATGCCATTGCAAGATAAGGGTAATTTTCAAATTGAAGAAGCCAGCTTTGAAGAGCTTGAGGTAGTCTTGTTATGGCCAGAAAGTGACCAAATACGGCTGCTCCTGCAACTACAAAGATTATCATACATGATATCCTGACACTCTCTTGAAGTGAGCGTTTTATTCCTTCCCAGGATATCCTTTTTCTTAGAAGAGAGATGATCCCTATTAATCCAGTTCCTACTGCTCCTGCTTCAATAGGAGTGAAGATTCCCTTTAGTAAACCTCCGACAACTAAAAGGAATATGAGCAAAACCTCAGAAGCGCTTAAAAGAGAAAAGAGCCTTTCTTTCCATGAACTTTTAGGGCTTTTAGAGGCTATCTGAGGGTCTATTTTAGCCCATACATATATAGCTATGGAGAAGAGAATTGAAAGCATTATTCCTGGGAGTATCCCGGCTATAAATAGTTTTCCAATGGATTGTTGAGTTAGTATACCGTATATTACGAATATTACGCTAGGGGGGATCATTATTCCTAGACTTCCCCCAGCAGCTACACATCCAGCAGCTAGAGATTCGGAGTATCCATATCTTTTCATTTCGGGTAATGCTACCATAGCCATTGTAGCGGTAGAAGCGTTTGTTGACCCACATATAGCTGCAAATCCTGCGCTCGCCCATATAGTAGCTATAGCTAGCCCACCAGGTAAGTGTCCTATGAGTTTATTAGATGCCTCATATAGCCTTTTACTCATTCCAGAATTGTGAGCTAGTTGTCCCATAAGCACGAATAGGGGAATTACTCCCAATGTGTAAGAGTTAAATGAGGAGAAAAAGTCAACTGCAAGCAGCTTCATTGCTGCGGGAAATGAAACTAGTAATCCAAATCCAATAAATCCAACGAGAGCCATAGCTATAGCTACTGGTATCTTTAGTAAAAAAAGTAGTATTAGGGTGAATGTGCCGATTGCCCCTAAAAATAAGGGGGTCAAGCTTTTTCCCTCCCTAGTTTTCTCATTTCTATTTGGATTTTTTCAGTTAGTTTTATCTTTTCTAAGAGAGGGGAAACTCCATTTATGAGGGCGAAGCCTACACATATTCCGATAATTGCGTAACTTAAATACAAAGGTATCCCAAGAGTCATTGAAACTTCACCTGAAGCTTTAGAATTTAGGCTTGAAAAGACCATACTTATAGAGAGTACAGCTAAAAATAAGGTTGTAATTGTGTGCGATAGGCGTTCTACAAGCTTCAACTTATGTTTTGACAAGATTTTGTCTATTAGGTCTATTTTTATCTGTGTTTCACTTTGAAAACTTTTGAGGATAGCCAGTGATAGCATTAAAGAGGTGAGAAACTCCGCTATGTCATAGCTACCAGGTATGGGATACCTAAATAATCTAAGTATAACATCAATGCATATTAAAGCAGTTAAGAATCCTAAGACAAGGGCAGAAAGCAAGTTTAGCTTACTTCCAAGCCATTTCATTTTTTAGTTTCCTCCTTTATAAGTTTTTTAAGGGTTTCTATTGCTTCTTTTCCGGGAACTCCTTTTTTCTGGATCTCATTCATGTACTCATCTATTACAGGTTCTACCGCTTTTCTCCATCTTTCATGTTCATCGTCAGGAAGGGATATTATTTCGTTTCCCAAGCTTAGCGTAAACTCCTTACCCTCTAAATCGCTTTCATCCCATGCTTTTCCGTGTTTTTCTACCCAATCTATGCTTATCTCTTCTAAAATCTTCTTCACATCTTCTGGAAGATTTTCCCATTTCTTTTGATTCATGACTACATACATCCCAGTTGTATAGCCTATCTTTGTACACATTATGGTGTGTTTTATCACTTCAGCTTGTTTCCAACCTTTCAAGGTTTCCATCGGGGCGAAAGTAGCTTCAACGATTCCTTTTTGAAGAGCCTCATATGCCATGCCCTGACTCATGGCTACTGGGACACCTCCTAAGGCTTTAGCAACTTTTGCACTAAATCCGGTAGTTCTTATCTTAAGTCCCTTTAGATCTTCAAGCTTATTTATTTTTATTTTAGAGTGAAGTATGCCAGGGCCATGGGCGTGTAAATATAGTACTTTGACTCCAGATAATTCTTTTGGATTTATCATGTTAAAGTATCTGTTAATCACTTTGGTTGCTGTTGTACCATCTGGGTAACCTAGAGGGAGATCGACGGCTTCCATAAGAGGGAATCTCCCACTTGTGTAGGCGAAACAAGACATACCTATATCTGCTATTCCATTCAATACGCCTTCAAAGATGTTAGGTCCTTGAAGTAGAGCACCTCCGGGAAAGTAAGATATTTCGACTTTTCCGTTGCTTCTTTTACCTACTTCCTTTATCCAGCTTTCAGCTAGGATAGATTGTATGTGAGATGGGGGAAAGAAATTTGCGTAAGATAATTTTATAACTCCCTCTGCTGAATTTAAAGGATTACCCAATCCTATTATTAAGCCTAGAAATACGCTTATTAATAATAGTTTCTTCACTTTTCATACCCCCTTTAGGTTATTTTTGTAAAATAAAAAAAACCGCCACCCGGGAAAGGTGGCGGTTTTTTTTATCAGAATTGCCGAGGAAGGAGCTTACCTCAGCAATAACGCAGCCAGCCTTTCCCGCAACTTGGCGGGCTTAAGATAATAGTAATAATAATAGTAAACGCAATAAGACTTATCCTTGAGGCTGACTGCGTTTATTATCATGCTTATATCCCCTTTCGCTTAAGTTTATATCACAGTGAAGAGACCGTGTCAAGGTTTTAGGAAAGAATTATTTTTAAATTTTTGGGAAGTTGCTTTTAGTGAATATCAGGGGCTGATTAATAGCATGTTTTGAGTTTAGCTTGACATATTGAAGTTTTTGAAGTATTCTTTATCTGTAGAGGCGTGCCTGTAGCTCAGTGGATAGAGCGTTGGACTCCGGATCCAAAGGTCGCGGGTTCAAATCCCGCCAGGCACGCCAGTGAGAGGGGACAATGAGATTTTGGAAGCAAGGATGAGTAATCTTAAAAAAGAAAAAGAAAATGTTTTAAAACCCCATTTTAATCCTCGAAAAAAGAAAGGGGTAACATTTGTTTTTTTGTTTCTTCTTAGGATAATATCATGACTTGTCATTTGGTTATCCCTCCCAAGCCTGTTACCTTGTGAGGTGATCTTTTATATGGAGAGTTTTGTTAAGGTGGGAAGGGAAAGAGTTTTTTATGGTAATTCCTCAAAGGTTCTCCCTCTGCCTAATCTTATAGAGGTTCAGAAGAACTCCTTTAAGTGGTTCTTAGAAGAAGGACTTCGTGAGGTTTTTAACGAAGTTTTCCCCATCGAAGGGTACAAGGGAGATATGGTGTTAGAGTTTGTAGATTATTACTTGGGAGAACCTAAGTGTAGTGAGTTTGAGGCAAAGGAGAAGGATCTTTCTTATCAGGCGCCACTTTTTGCTAGGTTAAGGCTGGTTAGTCGTTTAACTGGAGAAATTAAAGAAGAAGATGTATATATGGGAGATCTGCCTATAATGACTGAACGGGGTACCTTTATCGTTAATGGAACAGAAAGGGTTATTGTCAATCAGCTTATAAGATCTCCTGGGGTTTATTTTGACAAGGAAGTTGGTGCGCAGGGTAGGGAGATTTTCACAGCTAGGCTTATTCCTGACAGAGGGGCATGGTTAGAGTTTGAGCTTACACCAGGAGAGGTAATATCTGTAAAGGTCGATCGTAGAAAAAAGGTACCTGTTACTTTACTTTTAAAGGTTTTAGGTTTTAGGGATAATCAGGAAATACTAGAATACTTTTCAGAGGGTATTTACGAGGCGGAGATAATAGAAGAGCTTGTTAGAGGTAAGATTCTTGCTGAACCTGTGTTAGATTTAGAAACAGGTGAGGTTTTGATAAGAAAAGGAGAAAGATTAACTAAGGAAGATATTGAATTTTTGATCGAGAGGGGAGTTTCTAAAGTTGTTTTATATAAGGTTGATTCTGCCATAGCTAATACCTTGGAGAGAGATCCAACGGTCACTATGGAGGATGCCTTAATAGACCTTTTTAGAAGGTTGAGACCTAGTGAGCCTGCAAGACTTGAGGGGGCTAGGGAGCTTGCTAGGGCCCTCTTTGGAGACCCAAGAAGATATAATTTGGGTAAAGTTGGGAGATTCAAGCTTAATAAAAAATTAGGACTTGATATTCCTCTTGATGTGGTTACTCTGCAGAGAGAGGACATCTGTGGTATTATAGATTATCTTCTTCAGCTAAGAGACGGCAAGGGAGAAGTAGATGATATAGATCATCTTGGAAATAGAAGAGTTAGGGCTGTAGGAGAGCTCTTGCAGAACCAGTTTAGGATAGGTCTTTTAAGGGTTGAAAGAATGGTCAAGGACAGGATGAGCTTATATCCAAATGTGGGAAGCGCTACTCCTCAGGTTTTAATGAATATAAGACCTATAGTAGCTGCGGTAAAGGAGTTTTTCGGTTCTAGTCAGTTATCCCAGTTTATGGATCAAACTAATCCTCTGGCAGAGCTTACTCATAGGAGGAGATTAAGCGCTTTAGGGCCTGGTGGATTAACGAGGGAGAGAGCGGGGTTTGAGGTTAGAGATGTTCACTACACTCATTATGGAAGGATATGTCCAATAGAGACGCCTGAAGGTCCGAATATTGGACTTGTCACATCTCTGAGTACATATGCTCGTGTAAATGAATTTGGTTTTATTGAAACTCCTTATAAAAGAGTTGTGGATGGAAGGGTAACTGATGAGATTGTTTATCTTACGGCTGATGAGGAGGATAAGTATTATATAGCTCAAGCTAATACTCCTGTTGATGAAAATGGTTACTTCATAGAGGATAAGGTAATAGCTCGCCATCGTAGGGAGATCGTATGGGTTGATCCTAAAATGGTTAATTTTATGGATATATCTCCAAAACAGGTGTTTAGTGTTTCTACATCCCTTATTCCCTTTTTGGAACACGATGATGCCAATAGAGCTTTAATGGGTTCCAATATGCAACGTCAGGCAGTTCCTCTTATTAAACCGCAAGCTCCGGTTATAGGAACTGGAATAGAGAAAAAGGTTGCCTTGGATTCTGGAGCACTGGTTGTGGCAAAAAGAGGTGGCGTTGTTGAGAAGGTTTGTGCGGATGAGATAGTTATAAGAACTCCTAGTGGGGAGAAGGATGTTTATAAGCTTCTTAAATTTAAGAGGTCAAACCAGGGAACGTGTATAAATCAAAGACCTATAGTTAATAAGGGAGATAAAGTTGAAGCAGGAGACGTTATTGCTGATGGTATGTCAACTGATCATGGAGAATTAGCTCTCGGAAATAATGTTTTGATAGCTTTTATGCCTTGGGAAGGATATAACTTTGAGGATGCGATAGTTATAAGCGAGCGTTTGGTTAAAGAGGATTTATACACCTCCGTTCATATAGAGGAGTATGAGATAGAGGCTCGTGAAACCAAACTTGGTCCTGAGGAGATAACGAGGGATATCCCTAATGTTGGAGAGGATCAATTGAAGAATCTTGATGAAAATGGAATTGTTAGAATAGGGGCTGAGGTAAAAGCAGGAGATATCCTTGTAGGAAAGGTAACACCAAAGGGGGAAACGGATCTAACGCCTGAGGAAAGACTTCTTAGAGCTATCTTTGGAGAGAAGGCGAGAGAAGTAAGGGATACATCTTTAAGAGTTCCGCATGGTGAAGGTGGAAAAGTTGTTGACGTTAAGATTTTCTCTCGGGAAAATAATGATGAGCTTCCACCTGGTGTAAACAAGCTCGTTCGTGTTTATGTTGCTCAGATAAGAAAGATTTCTGTGGGGGATAAGATGGCAGGAAGGCATGGCAATAAGGGGGTTATATCTAGAATATTACCTGTCGAGGATATGCCTTATCTTCCTGATGGTACTCCAGTTGACATAGTTCTTAATCCCTTGGGGGTTCCGTCAAGAATGAACTTAGGACAAGTTCTTGAAGCTCATTTAGGCTTGGTGGCTAGAGAGCTAGGTTTTAGGGTTGCTTCTCCGGTATTTGAGGGGGCAACTGAAAAAGATGTGTTAGAGGGTCTTGAAAAGATATGCAAAATTAAGCCTTGGTTTAAACCTACAGGTAAAACTATTTTGTATGATGGTAGAACAGGAGAGCCCTTTGATCAGGAAGTTACTGTTGGTTACATGTATATGATGAAGCTTATTCACATGGTTGATGATAAAATCCATGCTCGTTCAACAGGTCCTTACTCTCTCATAACTCAGCAACCTCTTGGCGGTAAAGCTCAGTTTGGTGGACAGAGATTTGGGGAAATGGAGGTTTGGGCTCTTGAGGGATACGGTGCGGCTTATACTCTTCAGGAGATATTGACTATAAAGTCTGATGATATACCTGGAAGAATGAAAACTTACGAGGCTATAGTCAAAGGTGAGGATATTAGCGAAGCGGGTCTCCCTGAATCCTTTAAGGTTCTTGTTAAAGAGCTTCAAGGGTTGTGCTTAGATATAGAGGTAGAGCTTGAGAAAGAAGAAAAGGAATTGGAGGAGGAAAAGGGAGGATTAACCGGTGATGGAAATTAAAGGTATAAAAATAAGGTTAGCTTCTCCAGATCAGATAAGGAAGTGGTCAAGAGGAGAGGTTAAGAAACCAGAAACTATAAACTATAGAACCCTTAGACCTGAAAGAGATGGGCTTTTCTGCGAGAGAATCTTTGGTCCCACTCGTGACTATGAGTGTTATTGCGGTAAGTACAAGCACATAAAATATAAGGGAATAGTTTGTGAAAGATGCGGAGTCGAGGTAACCGAATCTCGTGTTAGAAGAGAAAGAATGGGGCATATAGAGTTAGCTGTTCCTGTTGTTCATATATGGTATCTTAAGGGAATCCCAAGTAAGCTAAGCCTTCTTTTAGGTATTCCTTCAAAGGATTTAGAGAAGGTAGTTTACTTCGCCTCTTTGCGCAGAAAAGAACAGCTTTATAAGGTAATGAGTGAAAGCAGAGGAGTATGTAAAAGAGGTGATATAATAACCGGCTCTCAGTTTAGAATTCACTCTCATTTTGATAAACAATTTGCAGCGGAGGAAGCCTATAGAGTTACTGATTTAACCGAGATTCCTCTTGAAAAGGGTGAAGTCATAACTTCTAGGCAGCTTGAGCGTCTTAAGTCTGAATTTGGTAACATGATTGATGGAGAGCCTTGTTATGAGATATTAGAAATAGACTCTACGGTTACAGGGGTTACTTATAAAGTAGGAGATCTTCTTCCTCTTTCTGAACTCGAGACAATCAAAGCCAAGTTTGGTGCAAGTAAGGTTAAAGCTGAGCCTTTTCTTATAAAAGGTGAGGAAACTTATATTGTAACAAAGGTTTTGAAGATGCCTTTCAAGAAAGGGGATTTTCTTGGGGCATCTGAGTACGAGCTTTATAGGAAGAAATATGGGGAAAAGTTTAAGGTTCGCCTAGAAACATCCAATTTAGAGGAGAGCTGTTACATAGTTATAAATCCGGGAAGCTCTCCGTTCAGGCTAGGCGACATAATTATTGAAAGCGAATATGAGCTTTGCAAGAAATATGATCCTTCCTTTGAAGCTGGTGTAGGAGCTGAGGCTGTGAAAAAGTTGCTCCAAAATCTTGACCTTGATCTTCTCGCTGAGGAACTAAGGCTACAGATAAAGGAATCCACAGGACAGAGAAGAAGCAAGCTTATAAAAAGACTTGAGGTTGTTGAAGCTTTTAAATATTCTGGGAATAAGCCTGAGTGGATGGTCTTGGATGTTCTTCCCGTAATTCCGCCAGAACTTAGACCGATGGTTCAATTAGATGGTGGAAGGTTTGCCACATCGGATCTTAATGATCTTTATAGAAGGGTTATAAATAGAAATAATCGTTTAAAGAAACTTTTAGCCCTTAAAGCTCCAGAAATAATAGTTAGAAATGAGAAGAGAATGCTTCAAGAGGCAGTGGATGCTCTTCTTGATAACGGTAGAAGGGCAAGACCAGTGGTTGGTCCTGGCAATAGACCTCTTAAATCTCTAACTGATATGCTCAGGGGCAAGAAGGGCAGATTCCGTCAGAATCTTCTTGGTAAGCGTGTTGATTATTCTGGTAGATCAGTTATAGTGGTGGGACCAGAGCTCAAGCTTTATCAGTGTGGATTGCCGAGGCAGATGGCTATAGAGCTCTTTAAGCCGTTTGTTAAAAGGAGACTTGTTGAGAAAGGTATAGCACCTAATATAAAGAGTGCTAGAAAAATGATTGAGCGAGGTAGACCAGAGGTATGGGATGTTCTTGAAGAGGTAGTTAAGGAGCACCCTGTTTTGCTAAACAGGGCCCCAACTCTTCATAGATTGAGTATACAAGCCTTTGAGCCGGTTCTTATGGAAGGTAAGGCTATAAGAATACATCCTCTTGTTTGCACCGCTTACAATGCTGATTTTGATGGGGACCAAATGGCAGTCCATGTCCCCCTATCTTACGAAGCTCAGGCTGAAAGTAGAATTATAATGTTATCTGCTAATAACCTTCTTTCTCCTGCAAGTGGTGGGCCTATAGTAACTCCTACTCAAGATATGGTCATAGGCTGTTATTATCTAACCATTGAGAGAAGCGGAGTTAAGGGTGAGGGAAGGAGATTTGTAACTGTAGAAGAAGCCTTGATAGCTTATGAGCATGGTACAGTGCATTTACATGCACCGGTTTTCTTAAGAGCAAAGGATGGTTATGTGGTTTTCGAAGATGGGAAGGTTAAGGTTGAGCCTATAGAAGACGGATGGTTTAAGACTACTATGGGTAGAATTTACTTTAATACTTTGCTGCCTAAGGAGCTGCGCTTTATTAATGAAGTTGTGGATAAAAAGAAACTCGCATCCATAGTTGAGCAATGTTATAGAGAGTGTGGCCAAAGGGTGACGGTGGAACTTCTTGATAGGATTAAAGAAACAGGTTTTCATATGGCTACTAAGATGGGGCTTTCAGTATCCATAACTGATGTTCACATCCCATCAAGGAAGCTTGAGATAGTTAAAGATGCTGAGGAGAAAACCCAGATCGTTGATGAGAGATTTAAGAAAGGGGTTATAACTGAAGAGGAAAGAATAAGAGAGAAGGAGAGAATCTGGAGCGAAGTAGTCAATAAATTGACTGATATGACTCTTGAGGAGATGGATATAATTAATCCATTTGGAATGATGGTTTCTTCTGGAGCTAGAGGTAGTCGTACTCAGCTTGGACAGATGGCTGGTATAAGAGGTCTTATGATGGATCCCTCTGGAAGAGTTATAGAGTTTCCAATAAGGTCTAATTTTAGAGAAGGATTAAGTGTTCTTGAATACTTCATCTCTACCCATGGTGCAAGAAAAGGATTAGCAGATACAGCCTTAAGAACAGCTAAATCTGGTTATCTTACGAGGAGACTTGTCGATGTGGCTCATGACATAATAATTAATGCAGAAGATTGCGGAACTGATAATGGAATAGAGATTGCCGCATTAGTTAGGGGAGGAAAAGTAATTATACCTCTTGAGGAGAGAATAATCGGCAGGTATGCTGTTGAGGATGTGGCTAATCCTAATACAGGGGGAATTATTGTTCGCAAGGGAGAAGAGATAACAGAGGAAAAAGCTAAAATTATCGTAGAAAGCGGGATAAAGAAAGTTAAAGTTAGATCACCTCTGACTTGTGCTCTTCGTTACGGAATTTGTGCTAAGTGTTATGGAAGAAACCTTGCAACTATGAGAAAGGTCGATATTGGTGAGGCTGTGGGTATAGTTGCTGCACAGTCAATTGGTGAACCTGGGACTCAGCTTACAATGAGGACTTTCCATACAGGTGGTATAAGAACCGCAGAAGACATAACGCAAGGTTTACCAAGAGCTGAACAATTGTTTGAGGTTAGAAGACCTAAGAAAGCTGCTTTTATTGCTGAGTTTGATGGAGTAGTTATTGAGATTAAGCAACAAGATGGAAGGTATAAACTTACTTTGGAAGCTGAGAATGGGACTAAGAAGGTTTATAGCATTCCAGCTACATTGCCTCTTCTTGTTGATGAAGGGGATGAAGTTAAAAAGGGAGAGCTTCTCACGGAGGGAGATCTTGATCCTCAAGAGATCCTTGCTGTTCAAGGTATAAATGCTGTTCAGAGGTATTTAGTTGATCAGATTCAGATGGTTTACAGGTCTCAGGGGGTTTCTATAAATGACAAACATATAGAAACTATAATTAGAAAGATTGTCCCACCCAACAAAGTGAGAGTTCTTAACGAAGGCGATACCCATCTTCTTCCAGGAGAGATTATATATACTGAGGACTTAGAAGCTATAGAGAAGTTTATAGATTTGGAAAATAAGAGAATTTTGGAAGACAATATCTCGCTACTTGTGGGTAAAAAGGTAGCTGAGACTGTGAAAGACAAAGAAGAGGGAGGCATTATTCTTCACAAGGGTGATATATTAGAAGAAGATATCGTTGTTGGATTAAGCTCTTCAGATTGTACTATTAAGGAGATAGCGATAGAGGACGAAGGGGAAGACGATGGTTCTTACATACGTATGATATTTGGTGAGCTTGAGTTTTCTCAAAGCGTTCTTAACAAGATTCTTGCGGAACCTGTTGTAGATGCTAATGGAAGTATTATAGCTAGAGAGGGAGAGATATTAACTCGTAGTCTCTTGAATAGGATACTCGAAAGTGGCATAAGGCAAGTGTGCATAAGGGATGAGAGCGTATTCAAAGATATTATAGGTGAGATAACCGCAGATCCAATAGTTGATTTGGATACAGGTGCCGAGTTGATTCCTGCAAATACGCTTATAACTGGAGAACACATAGATCTTATTCGTGGGAGGAGAGTAAAGGATATAAGGGTCTGGAGAAGAGTGGAACATCTCTCACTCAAAAGTAAGTTAAAGGAAAGACTCTTAACATCAGTTCTTGGAGGTACTTTCACGGCTCCATTGATGGATGGAGACAAGGTTATTTTTAAGGAGGGCTTTAGAATAGATAGCCCTGAAATAGTAAGTGCTATTATAGATGCTAATCCTGGAGCTATAGAAGTGGATGGTAAACTGATAGATATTTTAGAAATGAAAATGAATATACTTACCGATGAAGTATATGGGAAAATCCTCGCGCAACCGCTCTTAACTAAAGATGGAAAAGAGGCTTTTCCGGTAGGCCAGGAGCTCAATCAGAAGGTTCTTCAAGAAATAGCTCGTTTACCGGTAGATGAGATCGTAGTAAGAAGTTTACTTTCTGGGGTTGAAACATACAAAGTAGAGCAGAAGGTTGGATATGCTGGTCGTCAAAAGAGGAAACCTATAGTTAGGCCTCTTATGCAAGGTATCACTAAAGCTGCACTTACAACGGAAAGTTTCCTTTCTGCTGCTTCTTTCCAACAGACCGCTCAGGTTCTTACTTCGGCTGCAGTAAGAGGAGCTTATGATCCTCTGATTGGCCTTAAAGAAAATGTTATTATAGGGCATCTAATACCTGCAGGAACGGGTATAGAGCTTTACAGAAAGGTAAAAGTTAAAGAAAAGGCGAAATCTCTTAAGGAACTTGAAGCGGAAAGGGTTTTAACGGGAGAAACTATGATCAAGGGGGAGTGATATTCGAATGGCTTTTATAGCGCGCTTTGCTCTTGATGGAAGTGTAAGATGGGGATTTGTAAAGGATAACAGCGTTATGGTTCTAAAAGGAGATCCATGGGGTGAAGTTAAGTATTCTATTGAAACAGAAGTTCCTTTGTTTAGAGTAAAGCTTCTTCCTCCTACTTTACCTACTAAGATAGTAGCGCTTGGGCTTAATTATAAGGATCATGCTGAAGAAACAGGCTTTCCTATACCTAAGGAACCGCTAATGTTTCTTAAACCACCTTCAGCAGTTATAGGTAGTGGTGATACTATTCTCATTCCTAAAGATATTGGAAGAGTTGATTATGAAGCAGAGCTTGCTATTGTTATTGGGAAAAGGTGTAAAAACGTTGATAGAGACGAGGCTTCCAAGTATATATTAGGTTATACGTGTTTTAATGACGTCACTGCTCGAAGTCTTCAAGGGAAAGATGGTCAATGGACTCGTTCTAAATCTTTTGATACTTTTGCACCTATCGGTCCATGGATTTCTACGGAGATTGATCCTTTTGATCTGTCTATAAAACTTTATCTTAATGGTGATATTCGCCAGAACAGCAGGACCTCAAAGATGATCTTTAATATTTATGATATTGTCTCTTTCGTGTCGAAAGTTATGACTCTTGAACCTGGCGATGTTATAGCTACTGGAACCCCATCTGGGATTGGACCCATAAAAGATGGAGATGAGGTTGTGGTTGAAATAGAAGGCATAGGGAGACTTGTTAATTATGTCAAAGAGGTGGTATGAAAAGGGTTTAAGGTTCGAGTGCATTTCCTGTGGAAGATGTTGTAGAGGTGCCCCAGGATACGTTTGGTGTAGCTTAAAGGAGATTGAGAGGATTTCCGTATTTTTGGGAATTCCTCTCAATCTTTTTATTGAGAAATATATAAGGCATGTTTGTAAAGGTTGGTCTTTAAAAGAAAAACCTAATGGAGATTGCGTTTTTTATGATGAGAAAAGCGCAAAGTGCCTTATTTATGAGGTGAGGCCAATTCAATGTGTTACGTTTCCTTTTTGGCCTTCAAACCTATCTTCGAAAGATAATTGGGATTCTTTAGCGAGAGAGTGCCCAGGTATAAATAGAGGGAAACTCTATACTTTGGAAGAGATAGATGAGATAGCCTTTAATCAGGCCAGGTTATATGAGCTGTAACTTTTTCAAAAAATTTTTATTAAAAGGATTGACAACTGGGTTAATGTCGCTATAATTATCCTTAGCGTGAATAAGGACGGGGGGTTAAGTCCTGTGAGCAGGGCGGCTTCCCGTTTTTAAATTTGCAATTTGAAAGGAAAGGAGGGGGTTGGATTGAGAGTAACCGACAAGGCCTTGGGCAGGCATGTCCTGGTGGAGGTTTATGAATGCAATCCTGAATTACTTGATAATATTCAGTTTCTTCAGGAAGCAATGGTTGAAGCTGCGACGAGAACAGGAGCTGAGGTAGTAGATGTGGTTTTTAGAAAATTCCAACCTTATGGGGTGAGTGGTGTAGTGGTGATATCAGAATCCCACCTGGCCATCCATACTTGGCCTGAGTACGGTTACGCAGCTATTGATTTGTTTACCTGCGGGGAAACCGCAGACCCCTGGAAAGCTTTTAGTTATCTTACAGAAGCCTTGGAAAGTAAGAAGGTAACTACTTTAGAAGTGCAACGGGGTAGATATCACGATCTAACCCCCGTGAGATTTATGAAGGAGGCCACATCCTAAGCATACTCCCTCCTTTGAAGAGGGTTTAGATGGTAATAGGAAGTGGCAATAATTAAAGGGTGTTCTTTCGAAAGAACACCCTTTTTATTTTAATTTCCACCTTGTGCCTGTTGGAGTGTCTTCTAGTATAATCCCCTTGGATAGTAAGTATTTTCTTATTGAATCAGCTTTCTCCCAATTCCTTTCTTTTCTTGCTTCTTCTCTTTCTTTAATAAGTCTTTCTATTTCTATTATTTCAAGAGGGAGTTTTTCTTCCGTTCTTATTATTCCGAATATCTCATTGACGTTGTTTAAGAAGGCAATGGCCTTTTCTAAAAGACCTTTCTTAGGGTTTATTGCTTCCGTAAGATAAGTATTTATAGATTTTACAAGTTCGAATATGCTTGCCAGAGCCTCTGGCGTATTTAAGTCGTCATCCATACTTTCTTCAAACCTTAACTTGGATTTCTCTATTTCCTCTGAAAACTTAAAGTCTTCTTTAGATGATGGGTTTAAAAGTTCGCTGCTATTAAAGGCATCTTTTAAGTTAAACATAGCGTTTTGTATTCTCTTTTGCCCACTTTCGGCTTGCTTCAAAGTTTCGTCGCTAAAGTTTATGGGATGTCTATAGTGAGCTGATAGCATAAATAACCTTAAAACCTCAGGAGCATACTTTTCCCTGAGTTCTCTTGCTGTTAATATATTGCCTAAAGATTTAGACATTTTCTCTTCGTTTATTAATAAGTATCCGTTGTGGAGCCAAAAGTTGCAAAAGGGCTTTCCTGTTACGCCTTCGGTTTGAGCGATTTCGTTTTCATGATGAGGAAATATCAGATCTTCTCCACCTGCATGTATATCAATTGTTTCTCCTAAATGTTTCATCGACATTGCTGAGCACTCTATATGCCAACCTGGTCTTCCCTTTCCCCAAGGACTATCCCAGTAAGGTTCTCCTTCTTTGGCCCTTTTCCATAAGGCAAAATCCAAAGGATTTTTCTTCTTAGGATCTGGTTCAATTCTTGCTCCAGCTTCAAGCTCGCTTATAGGTTTTCCTGAGAGCTTTCCGTATTCTGGGAAGCTTAAAACATCGTAATAAACATCTCCATCAGTAACATAAGCGTGTCCTTTATCTATTAATTTCGACACAAGTTCTATCATTTCTTTAATGTGTTCAGTTGCTTTTGGATAGTAGGAAGCTCTTTTTATCTTTAAAGCATCAGCATCTTCGAAATAAGCCTCTATATATTTTTCTGCTATCTCCTTCCATGTTTTTCCTTCCTCATGCGCTCTCTTTATAATCTTATCATCTATATCAGTAAAATTTTGTACGTATTTAACTACATATCCCTTATACTCCATGTACCTTCTTGCTATATCGAATATAATAAACGGTCTTGCGTTTCCTATGTGGAAATAGTTATATACGGTTGGCCCGCAAACATACATTCTTACTTTTCCAGACTCTATGGTTCTGAAAGGCTCTTTTCTTTTAGTTAAAGTATTTTGGAAAACCAAACTCATGTTTCTGCACCTCCTCCTTGATTAAAAGAATTATACCATATATAATGATGCCGAATGAATAAGGAGGGAGGTGTGTTTAAAGTTGGATTTTAAAGCACTTTTAAGGGAGTTAACAAGTAGTGTTAAATCTGCTGTTAAACCATTTTTAGGAACGAGGCTTGCAAAAAGTATTGAGAGAATGGCTTATAGTGGTGACGTAACCTATGGTATAGATGTAATTGCTGAAAGGGAGGTCAAAAGGATACTCGAGCCTTTTCTCGCAAGAGGTGAGTTAGCTTATTGTACTGAAGATGAGGGACTTGTTAAAAAAGGGAACCCTGATTATCTTCTTATAATAGATCCCATAGATGGAACACGCTCGGCAGCTGCAGGGTTGGAAGCCTGCACTGTGTCTGTAGCAATAAGCGCTTTAAGTGAAGACCCTAAGTATAAAGATGTTTTCTTAGCTTGTATTCTTGAGCTTAAGGATGATAGGTGCTTTTGGGCTGAGAAGGGTAAAGGAGCATGGATAGAGGAGGAAGGTAATCGTTTTGAACCAAGACCTGTAGATTTAGAAAATCTTGACGGTCTTTTTTGGAGCCTTGGTTTCATTGGTAGACCCGCTCGTTGGATTTCCATATGTATGGAGGATTTAATAAACAGATCAGCGATGAGAGGGGGTTTCTTTGTTTTAAATAGCTGTACATATTCTTTGACAAGGATATTAACAGGTCAGTTTCATGCTTGGATCGATATAGGCAATAGGTTATATAGGGATTTCCCGATGCTTAGGGAGGAGTTTCACAGCATAACGCGTGGAAAGCCTGTAGGAATGCTTCCTTATGATCTTGCGGCTGTGAATTTAATACTTAAAGAAGCAGGTGTGCCTTTAACTGATGCCTATGGAATACCGTATGATGATAGGAGCTTGCTTGATTGGTCTATAGATGGTTTAGTTTCTGGGGTTTCAGCTTCAACTATAAGTTTGTATGAAAAGATAATGAATGAGGTTAATAAAGGTATCAGGAGGTTGGAAGAAGAATTAAAGAAAAGCTAAAAGAAAAGGCTCTCTCATTGCCTGAGAGTCCTGGGGTATATCTAATGTTAAATAAAAAGGGAGAGGTTATATACGTAGGTAAATCACATTGTCTTAAAAAGCGAGTAAGTTCCTACTTTATTCGATCTTTTGATTTTTCTCCAAAGGTTAAAAGACTTGTAGATGAGATAGCATCCTTTACATATATAACCACTGAAAGCGAAGCCGAAGCATTAATACTAGAAGCTGACCTTATAAAAAAGTATAAGCCCAAGTATAATACGATGCTTAAGTATGGCGTGAAATATCCGTACCTTTGTTTAACTCTTTCTGAAAGTTTTCCTAGATTGCTTGTTACTCGTGTATTCAAGGAAGACGATGGGAATCAATATTTTGGTCCCTATACAAGCGTTGGAAAGATGAGAGAGCTCTTAAAGTTTATAGAGAGGTTTTATCCTTTAAGGAGTTGTTCAAGGTTAGTTAAGCGAGATCGCCCTTGTATAAATTATTACATGGGTAAATGTAAAGCTCCATGTATGGGGTGGGTCGATGAAGAAGAGTATGGAAAGATGGTGGAATCTCTTTCTCTTTTTCTTGGAGGTAAGCGTGCGGAACTTATGGCTAAGCTCCTGGAAAGTATGGAAAACCTTGCAAAAGAGCTAAAGTTTGAAGAGGCTGCTAAGGTTAGGGATCAGATAAGATTACTGGAAAAGGTATTTAGGCAACCCAGGATATCTTTAAGCTATTCTGAAGATTATCTTGAGACCTCTTTGCTCAAGCTGAAAGAAGCTCTAAATCTTGATGTTCTTCCGAATGTTATTGAAGGAATAGATGTATCTAATCTATATGGAAGGGAAGCTGTTGGTGTAGTAGTTTGCTTTCAGGGAGGTATCCCTTTTAAGAAGAGATATAGAAGATATAAGATAAAGTATGTAGAAGGGATAAATGATCCTGGGATGATAGCTGAAGTTGTGAGAAGAAGATATGGTAAGCACTCCGATGAGGGTATCCCTGATTTAATACTTATAGATGGTGGTGTAAGCCAAGTTAACTCTGCTAAAAGTGTTTTGGATGAGCTTGGAGTGAATATCCCTATTATAGGACTTGCTAAAAAGGAAGAGCTTGTGTTTTTCCCGGGTGATTCTATTCCTGTAAAGATTCCTGAGGATTCTCCAGCACTTCATCTTCTTCAAAGAATTAGAAACGAGGCTCACAGGTTTGCTGTCAGTTATCATAGGAAGCTTAGAGAAAGGGATCTGCTTAAAACTATACTCGAGGAGATACCGGGTGTAGGTAAAGAAAGAATGAAAAAACTGCTTAGAGCTTTTAAGTCTCTTGAAGGTATAAGGAGAGCATCCCTTCTTGAGATAGCTAAAATTGATGGTATAGGTGAAAAGTTAGCCTTTACCATAAAGACCTTTCTTGGTCGATATTTCGAGATAAATAGCAATCCCGATGAAGATAATACTAACGATTTGAGCGACTCTAACCCCTCCTAAGTATAAGCTATCTGTTCTTAGATTTTCTATGAGCAACCTTCCTATGGAATAAAGAAGGATGTATCTGGAAAATAAAGTCCCTGGAGGAGGATTTTTTTTCTCTAGTTGAAGAAGATAGATGAATATGAAAAGATTCCACATGGACTCATATAGAAACGTTGGGTGGAAGTAAGAAAAGCTTTTGTAAGCAGCAGGGCGTGCAGCCCGCGGTATAAAGAGTTTCCAGGGAAGATCTGTTGGGGTTCCAAAAGCTTCGTAATTAAAAAAGTTTCCCCATCTTCCTATGCTTTGGGCTAAAGGAAAAGCTATAGCGCCTAGGTCAGCGAGTTTAAGAAAGGGGATCTTCTTAATTCCTGAAAATACTATAGCTGTTAAAAGTGCCCCTATCCATACCCCATGTATAGCTAGTCCTCCGTGCCAAAAGGCAATTATTTCAAAAGGATTTTTAGAGTAGTATTCCCAATTAAAGATAACATAATACAATCTTGCTCCTACTAGACCAGCTATGTAACCCGCAATTAGAAGATGATCTAGATCTCTTGCTTTTATTCCATACTTAGGAGCTCGGTTGTAAACTATCCGAGCTCCTAAGATGAACCCTGTTACTATGAGGATGGCATACCATCTCAGGTCAAAATTTCCTATTTTAAAGATATAAGGCTTTACTATTACTTCTCCGCTGAAGACTTTATGGAGTGCTATAGGTGTGACTAAAAATAATATAATTGGAATTAGATAGAAGCTAAGTTTTCTAACGGTAGGTCGCCCTCCATCTGTGGGTATTTCGATCGTAGAAGAAAATTTTGTCAACAGTATATACCACTACTTGTTGGGGTTCAACCATACCGCTTTGAGGTTTTATCCCTTCAGCTACAGCCCATTGGTGAAGGGAGAGATCATAAACATAAGCATTTTCAGGATTCCAGACTAAAAGGAAATTCTCGTTCATAGCCCAACCTATCGGATCTATGTCGTCGAGACCAACCCATTGTCTTAAGAAGGCGTCATAGAGATAGACAGAGGCAACCGTCATTATTACAGCAAAAGCGTCTGTAGCATTTGCCGCTGATATAGGATCAATGGTATCCTTTGCTATCCATTGTCTTAAGCTGACATCGTATGCATAAGCTCTGTTTGAGCTCCATACTAGAGCGAGGTTATTTCTGACTACTCCATTTACTGGATTACAATCAAGGAGTGGATGCCACTGGTGAATTCTTATATCATATATATAAGCATGGTTTTGATTCCATACAAGAGCAAGGTAATTTCCGCTTCTCCACCCTGTTGGTCTGAAATCATTAAGAATAGACCAATTTTTGAGTTCTGGATCGTAAACTCTTACTGTGTTTTTATCTACAAAGAGTTTGACTTCTGCATAAGACAGAGGAGATAATAGAACTAAGAGGAGAAAAACCACTAAACTCAAGGTTGCTTTTTTCAAATACCCCTTCATTTCTGTCACCTCCCGAATTTGCTCTAGGGGATAAGATAATGATACCATATATTTTGAGAAAATCCAATTACAGTGTAGTATAATGGTTAGGGAGGGAAAAGGATATGGCTTATCTTGCACTTTATAGGAAGTGGAGACCTCAAAAGTTTTCAGAAGTAGTAGGGCAAGAGGTGGTTGTGAAGATTTTACAAAATGCCATAAAGACAAATCGTATAGCTCATGCTTATCTTTTTGCCGGACCACGTGGTGTTGGCAAAACCTCAGTTGCAAGGATTTTTGCTAAGGCCTTAAATTGTGAAAATGGTCCTGGAATAGAACCTTGTAATTTATGTTTCTCTTGTAAGAAGATAACAGAAGGAAGTTCTTTCGATGTTCTTGAGATCGATGGGGCTTCCAATAGAGGCGTGGAGGAAGTCAGAGCTTTAAAAGAAAGGATAAGTTTAGCGCCCATAGAAGGAAGATATAAAGTATATATAATAGATGAGGTTCATATGCTTACAGTAGAGGCTTTTAATGCTCTTCTTAAGACTCTTGAAGAACCTCCTTCTCGTGTGATTTTTATTCTTGCTACTACAGAACCTCATAAGCTTCCGCTTACTATTAGGTCACGTTGTATCTTTTTAGCTTTTAAGTCTCTTGATCCTAAGTGTATGGTTGGACGACTTAAAGAGATATTAGATAGCGAGGGGATAAAAGTTCCTTTTGAAGTGTTACTTGAAATATCTAGACGAGCAGATGGTTCTATGAGAGATTCTATATCGTTTCTAGAGCAGCTTTTAACACTTGGGGAGGAGATAACCTTTAATTCTCTAGAAAAAAACTTCGGAATTCTCTCAAGATCTGAGGTCAGGGAAAAGATCCCCTTATTTAGGGAAGGCAGATGGATGGAAATCTTTGAATGGGTTCGTTCTCTAAAGGATAGAGGAGTTATGATCCCCTATTTATTTGAGGATTTTAGTGAGATTTTTAGAAAAGTATGGTTATTTAAAATATTTCCGCAAGCAGATGTAGTATTTGATATTTCTTCAGATGAGAGGGAGTTTTATTTTTTAGAAAGTAGATATTGGGATGAGGAAGTTTTATGGAGTATTTTAAATGTAATAGAGAAAAGGGGAGATAGGATTCGTATGGGTAGTTCTCCATTTAGGGAGTTCGAGATGTTTCTTTGGGATTTGAGAAGGAAAATTGCTTCTGGGTCAAAAGTAGTTATGGAAAGCTCTTCTTTTAAGGATGAGGTTAAAAAAGAAGAGCTTAAGAGACCTGTTGAAGCGGAAGTTAAGAGTCAGGCGATAGGTGAAGATAATAAAAAGTGGGAAGAGTTTTTAAAGAAACTTAAGGAGAAGAAGATTTCTCTTTACGCATTTTTAATGGATGCTAATAATTCTCTTAGTAATGGAAAGCTTAGAGTGGAATATCCTGCTGATCTTAGGTTTCACTATGAACAGCTTAAAAGGGCAGAAAATATCGTTTTTCTTAAGGAAGCTCTTAAGGAAGTTTTTGGAGAAGAGATTGAATTAGAAATCGTAATCTCTAACGCTGAGGGAGAAGTTCAAGAGAAAGTCTTAGAATCTATAAGAGAAGAGAAGCCTAGAAGTGTTTTGGAGCATCCGACATTTCAAACTATCCTTAAGCTTTTTGGAGGGGACGTAGTAGAAGTAGAAAGGGAATCTGGTGAGGAAGATGAAAGATCTTGAGAGTTTCTTTGAAGGGAAAAGGATCCTTGTTAGTGGAGGAACTGGTTCTATAGGTAAGGAGATAGTTTTTCAGCTTCTAAAACTTAATCCTCAGGTTATAAGGATTTTTTCAAGGGATGAGCATAAGCTGTTTCAGTTAAGAGAGAAAATAGGAGATGATAAAAGGGTTAGATATCTATTAGGTGATATAAGGGATAAAGAAAGATTAAGATGGGCGATTGAAGATGTGGATATAGTATTTCATGCAGCTGCGTTAAAGCATGTTACTTTTTGTGAGTATAATCCTTTTGAGAGTGTTAAAACGAATGTTATAGGTACGCAAAATTTGCTAGAAGTGTCCTTAGAGAAAGAGGTATCGGTTTTTATAACTATAAGCTCTGATAAAGCGGTTAACCCTACTAATACTCTTGGAGCATCTAAGCTTCTTGCAGAGAAGCTTACTTTATCTGCGAATCATTACAAGGGGAGGAGAAAGTCTCTCTTTTCCGTTGTTAGATTTGGTAACGTTTTGGGTTCTCGTGGTTCGGTTATTCCTAAATTTATATCACAAATAAAAAGAGGCGGACCTCTAACTTTAACTCATCCAGCTATGAGACGCTATATGATGACCGTTTCTGAAGCTGTTAATCTTGTTCTTAAAGCAGCTTTTCTGACAAAAGGGGAGGAAGTGTTTATTCTCAAAATGCCTAAGGTGTGGATGTATGATCTTGCTGAAGTAGTGATAGAGGTTTTCGCTCCTAAATTTGGTTTCTCTCCTAGAGATATTAAGATAGAGTTTATAGGAGTGCAGGCTGGTGAGAAGATCGACGAGCGACTCTTTTCTGAGGAAGAGATACAAAGGTTAAAGGACTTCGATGATTTTTATATTATATCAGATAAGCAAGGCAAGCCAGCCGTTTTTACTGAAGAAAGATTTTTAAGTAAAAATGAAATAAGAGATATTCTTGAGAGTTGGTGGAGGGGACTGGAAGAAGAATGAGGGAGTTTGTTCATCTTCACGTTCATAGTGAATATAGCTTGCTTGACGGAGCTTGTAGAATAAAGGATCTCGCTAAAAAGGCGAAGGAGGAAGGCATGCCTGCTGTTGCCATAACTGATCACGGTGTTCTTTATGGGGCTATAGAGTTTTACGAAGCTTGCGTTTCAGAGGGAGTTAAGCCAATCATAGGATGTGAAGTTTACGTTACGCCTGAAGGGTATACTAAGAAAGGAAACAAAAACAGCGAGTTGTATCATTTAATTCTTTTAGCAAAAAGTGAAGAGGGCTACAAGAATTTGATGAAGATTGTTACTATATCTCACATAGAGGGTTTTTATTATAAGCCTCGTGTAGATAAGGAGCTTTTGGCCAGGTACAGTAAAGGTATAGTAGCTTTGAGCGGTTGTATAGCTGGGGAGATACCTTCGATGATACTTACAGGTAAGTACGAAGAAGCCGAGAGGGCTGCTTTAGAATATAGGGAAATTTTTGGGAGAGAAAATTTCTATCTAGAAATACAAAAGAATGGAATGCCTCAGCAGGATGTTGCTAATAAGGGATTAATTGCTTTAAGCAAGAGAACTGGAATACCTCTTGTTGCTACAAATGATGTTCATTACCTTAATAAAGAGGATGCTTTTTGGCATGACATTCTTCTGTGTGTTCAGACTAATTCAAACCTGACTGATGAGGATAGATTGAAGTTTCCAACGGATGAGTTCTATTTTAAAAGCTGTAGTGAAATGGAAATGGCTTTCAAGGAGATTCCAGAGAGTATAATTAATAGTGTGAGGATAGCAGATATGTGCGAGCTTCGTCTGGAGTTTGGGAAGTTGCAACTTCCTCGTTATGATGTTCCGGAAGGATACGATCTTCATGAGTATTTAGTCCATTTATGTTGGGATGGTTTGAGAGAAAAGTTTGGAGAAGCGCCTCCTTCAGAGGTTATAGATAGAATGAATTACGAACTTAAGGTTATTAAGGAAACTGGTTATTCTGGGTACTTTCTCATTGTTTCTGATTTCATCAAATATGCTAAAAATGTAGGAATACCTGTTGGTCCTGGAAGAGGATCAGCAGCAGGAAGTTTAGTTGCTTATCTCCTTGGTATTACAAATCTTAATCCCCTTCAGTATGGGCTTTTGTTTGAAAGATTTTTAAACCCTGAAAGGGTTTCTCCTCCTGATATAGACGTAGACTTCTGTGACAGAAGAAGAGATGATATTATAAATTATGTCAGACGTAAATATGGTGAGGATAAGGTTGCTAATATAATAACTTTTGGAACTATGGCTGCAAGAGGAGCAATAAGGGATGTAGGAAGGGTTTTGGGTATGCCTTATAAGGATGTTGATAGGATAGCTAAACTTGTCCCTTTGGGTCCCAAGGTTAGTATAGAGGAGGCCTTATCTGAGAGCCCTGAGCTGGTAAAGTTAATTAAAGAGGACCCTCAGGTGGCAAGATTAATAGATGTTGCTAAAAAGATAGAAGGACTTCCAAGGCATGCCTCTCAACATGCAGCTGGAGTTATAATTGCTCCTGCCCCATTAACTGAGTTTACACCTCTTCAAAGAATGTCTGATAATTCTATAGTAACTCAATATTCAATGAAGCCTCTTGAAAAGCTTGGACTTCTTAAGGTTGATTTTCTAGGTTTACGAACCTTAACTATGGTAAGTGATGTTATAGAGAGCGTGAGGAAAAGCAAGGGAATAACAATAGATATAGATAAAATACCCCTTGATGATGAGAAAACCTATGAGCTTCTTCAAAACGGAGATACTACTGGCGTATTTCAACTTGAAAGCGATGGGATGAGAAGGTTACTTCAAAGGCTTAAACCTAATTGTTTTGAAGACTTGATAGCGGTTTTAGCTCTATATAGACCTGGTCCTTTAGGAAGCGGAATGGTGGATGATTATGTTCAAAGAAAACATGGAATTTCTCCTGTTAATTATCCACATCCTAAACTTGAAGGTATTCTTAAGGAAACATATGGTGTTATTCTTTATCAGGAACAAGTTATGCAGATAGCGTCGGTTTTAGCTGGTTTTTCTTTAGGAGAAGCTGATCTTCTTAGACGTGCTATGGGTAAAAAGGAACCAGAGATAATGGTTCAAATGAGGAATGATTTTGTGCAAAGGGCTGTTGATCGAGGTATAAATAAAGATGATGCGGAAAAAATATTTGACCTAATGGAGTACTTTGCAGGTTACGGTTTTAATAAGTCTCATAGTGCTGCATATGCTCTTTTATCTTATCAAACAGCCTACCTTAAAGCTCATTATCCGGTTGAGTTTATGGCAGCTCTTCTTTCAAGTAAGATGAGTAGAGTAGATGAGATGGCCTTTTATATAAGGGAAACGAGGAAAAAGGGAATTAAGATTCTTCCGCCTGATGTAAATGAAAGCGATGTAGATTTTAGGGTTACGGAGGAAGGTATAAGGTTTGGTCTCGCTGCAGTTAAAAACGTCGGTGAAAGCGCCATATCTGAAATAATAAGAGCTAGAGAGTCAGGAGGGAGGTTTCTTAGTCTTCAGGACTTTTGTAAGAGGGTTAATTTAAAAGTGGTAAATAGCAGGGTTATTGAAAGTTTGATAAAAGCTGGAGCTTTTGATTCTATGCCAGGTTCAAGGGTTCAAAAGCTTAAAATGCTTCCAAAGGCTTTATCTATGGCAGAGGAAGAAAATTTGTTTCAAAAGTCTATTTTTGAATTCGACCTTAATGGAGTTCCAGATCCAAGCATAGAGGAGATTCTCCTATGGGAAGAAGAGGTTACGGGATTTTATATAACTTGTCATCCCCTTGATTTGTGGGCAAGGGAGTTTTTTAAATATGTTACAATAACAAGCAAAAGATTAGCTTCTATAAAGGGGAGCAAAAAAGTCGTTGTTGGGGGGATGATAAGTAAGGTTGCTAAAAGGAAGGGAGCATTAATCTTAACTCTTGAGGATTTTGATGGTTTGGTAGAGGTGGTTGTATTTTCTCGTCCTGAAGGGGTGGAAGAAAAGCTTTTTAATAAAGGAAAGGTTATACTTGTTGAAGGAGATGTAGATAGAGGTGGTGACAGAGTTAGGGTTATAGCTTCAAAGATTGTTCCAATTGAAGAAGCTCCAAAACACTTTGATCCATGTTTTTGGATATCTGTCGATGTGGCATTAATAGATAAAGAGAAGCTTTTTGAGCTTGAAGAAATCTTAAGGAGGTATAAGGGAAGAAGCAGGACTTTTATGGAGATAAAGGATACATCAGGTAGGGTTGTACTTGATTTAAGCTCAAGATATAGAGTTTCTCCTTCAGAAGAATTGAAGGAGGAAATTCAAAGGGTGTTTAGTAAAGGGGAAGTACTGGTAAAGTTTTAGAGGAGGTGGATAAAGTTGAAGGAAGAAAGCGTTGTTTTAGCAGATTTTATAGTGGTTAAGGCATTGGAGAATGGTGTATCAGTTATAGGTCTTACGAGAGGTGAAGAGACGAGATTTCATCACACGGAAAAGCTTGATAAGGGAGAAGTGCTTCTTGCCCAGTTTACCATGCATACTTCTGCTATAAAGATAAGGGGGAAAGCTAAGGTAATATGTAAACATGGAACGGTGATAGCTGGTGTTGAAGAAGATTAAGAGGATAGGTGTCTTAACAAGTGGTGGAGATGCTCCTGGGATGAATGCTGCTATAAGGGCTGTGGTTAGAGCTGCTATATTTAATGGACTTGAAGTTGTCGGTGTAAAAAGAGGATTTGTTGGGCTTATGGATGGAGATTTCGTTGAGCTCGGGCTTGGTAGCGTTGGTGGTATCCTTCAAAGAGGAGGTACCATACTTCAGACTGCTCGATCTGAGAGATTTAAAACAGAAGAGGGTTTAAGGGAAGCATTAAATAGGCTTGAAGAGGCAGGAATAGATGCTCTTGTTGTAATAGGTGGGGAGGGGTCATTTAAGGGAGCCTGGGAACTTTATAAAAGAGGTATTCCAACTATTGGGATTCCTGGAACTATAGATAACGATATAGCTGGGACTGATTATACTATAGGTTTTGATACCGCTGTTAATATCGCTGTTGAAGCTATAAACAGATTAAGAGATACCGCTTCTTCCCACGAGCGCATGTTTATAGTTGAGGTTATGGGTAGAAAATCGGGTTATATAGCCTTAATGGCTGGAGTTGCTAGCGGTGCAGAATCTATATTAATTCCTGAGATGCCTTATGATATGGAGAATATATGTATGAAGCTAAGGAGGGGACATCAAAGAGGAAAAACGCACAGTATTATAGTTGTAGCAGAGGGAGTGGCTTCTGCAGCTCAGATAAGAGATCAGATATTAGATAAAACTGGTTATGAAGTGAGAATTGTAGTTTTAGGTCATCTTCAGAGAGGAGGCTCTCCTACAGCTTTTGATAGGATTCTTGCAAGTCGTTTAGGGGCTAAATCGGTTGAACTTCTCCTTAATGGAATCGAAGGTAAAATGGTTGGATGGGAAAAAGGTAACATTTCCGTCTATGATCTTTCTTATTCTTGGGAAAACGTAAAGGGAATCGATATAGAGCTTTATAGATTGGCTGATATGCTAAGCATCTAGGGGGTGGGGGCATGGTCAGTCTTAGGCGAACTAAAATAATAGCCACGCTTGGCCCTGCATCAAGTAGTGAGAACGTTCTTACAGAGATGGTGAAAGAGGGAATGAATGTAGCTAGGCTTAACTTTTCTCATGGTACTTATGAAACTCATGGAGAGTCTCTTAGGCTAGTTAGGGAAGTAGAAGAAAAGCTAAAAGTTCCATTGGCAGTAATGCTCGATACTAAAGGTCCGGAAATAAGAACAGGGAAGCTGAAAGATAAGGTTACCTTCTTGAGAGAGGGAAGCATGCTTGTATTAACTCCAGAAGAATTGGAAGGCGATGAAAAAAGAGTATCGATATCCTTTCCAGATCTTTATAAGGATGTGAAATCTGGGGATCACATATTGATAGATGATGGGAAGATAGATCTTGAAGTTGTTGAAATAAGGGATTGTGATATTCACTGTAGGGTTATTGTAGGAGGGGAGTTAGGCGAGAAAAAGGGGGTTAATATCCCAGGGGTTGACATTTCTTTACCAGCCTTGTCAGATAAGGATATAAGTGACATAAGATGGGGTGTTGAGAACGGTGTAGATTGGTTCGCTATATCTTTTGTTAGGAAAGCAAGTGATATACTTGAGGTAAGAAAAGTAATAGAGGAGGCGGGAGGAAGTACGAAGATAATAGCTAAGATAGAAACCCGTCAAGCTGTTCAAAACTTTGACGAAATTCTTAACGTGTCTGATGGGATTATGGTGGCAAGGGGAGACCTCGGGGTTGAGTTACCCACTGAAGAGGTTCCTTTACTTCAAAAGAGGTTTATAAATAGTTGTAAGAAGGTTGGTAAGCCTGTTATAGTTGCAACGCAGATGCTTGAAAATATGATATATAATCCAAGACCTACGAGAGCAGAGGCAAACGATGTGGCTAATGCTATATTTGACGGTGCTGATGCAGTTATGCTTTCTGGTGAAACCGCGAAGGGTAGGTATCCTATTGAGTCTGTCAGGGTAATGAGAAGGATAATAGAGAAGGCAGAGGAAGAGATTCTTAAAGATGGTGGTAATCCTATGGTTTACATAACTCTTTCCGTGCCTGATGCTGTAAGCCATGCTTCTTGTACTATAGCTAGAGATCTTGGAGCCTCAGCTATAATAACTGCTACACAATCTGGTTCTACGGCTAGGATGGTGGCAAAATATAGACCCATCTGTCCTATAATAGCTACAACACCTTCTCTTAGAACTCTGAGGGAGTTGGTATTAACTTGGGGAGTTTATCCCCTAATGATAAGTGATATAAGAAGTACGGATAAGCTTCTTGAGGCAAGTATTAATAGAGCTCTGGAAGCTGGATATGTTAGAGAGGGTGATGTGGTAGTTCTGACAGCTGGGGTTCCGGTTGGCGTTCCAGGGACAACCAACCTGATTAAGGTTCATGTTATAGCTAAAATCCTTGTTAAAGGGATCGGTATAGGTAAAGGTAAGGTTGTTGGTAAAGCGGTGCTTGCTCCTAGCTCTGAAGATGCTCTTTCCAAAGTAGGAAAAAACTCTATTCTTGTGGTTAAAGAAACCGATAAAGATTACGTTCCTGTGATGGATAAAGTAGTAGGCATTGTTGCTGAAGAAGGGGGACTATCTTCTCATGCTGCTATTGTTGGTCTCCAATACGGAATTCCTGTTATAGTTGGTGCAGATGGTGCTTTAGGAGCTATAAGAGATGGAATGATAATCTCATTAGATGCAGAGAGAGGAGTAGTTTATGAAGGTGAAGTAAAGCTTATATAAAGGGAGGCATTTTAGGTTGCCAGAGCTTCCTGAAGTTGAGGTTTTAAGTAGAAAGCTTAGGGATCTATTAGTTGGGAGCAAGATCATCGGTATTAATGTGTATAATTCTGCTAAAATTAAAGGAATTAAACCGGAACTTGTTTTAGGAAAAACTATAGTGGATGTTGGAAGAAGAGGGAAACATCTTTATATTGGGCTTTCTTCAGGAGATAAGCTGGTATTTCATCTGAGGCTTAAAGGTAAGCTCGTTTATGGTTTAGATAGCGGTGAGCTTAATGCCCCATGGATAGAGCTGAAATTTGATACGGGGAAAAGTTTGTTCTTTGGTGATCCGAGAAAAATGGCAACTTTGGATGTTGTAAGAGATTTAAGGGAAATTAAGGCCATAGCTAATATGGGACCTGAACCCTTAAGTGACCAATTTACTCTTAATTTCTTAAAGGAGGGGTTGGCTAAAAGCTCTAAAGCTGTAAAGGCTCTTCTTATGGATCAGTCTTTTGTTGCTGGTATAGGAAACATATACGCTGATGAGATATTGTTCAGAGCAGGAGTTCATCCTGAAAGAAAAGCTAAAACTGTGTCTTCATCTGAAGCTGAAAAGCTTTATATTTCTATAAAAGAGGTTTTGAGGGAAGCTTTAGAGCATCGTGGTGTTGGAGAATACACTTCTCTGTTTTCTAATGATAAGGAGATAGGAGATTTTGAGAAGCTTTTAAAGGTTCACGGTAAAGAAGGAATGCCATGCCCAAGGTGTAAAGTAGAAATAAAAAGAATAGAAGTATCGGGAAGAGGAACGTACTTCTGTCCCAAATGTCAAGTATAAGCTACATAGAGTATAGCTTTAATTATTTCTTTTAGATTTTCAAGCTCTTTTAAATTTACAAATTCATAAGGGGTGTGAGCAAGTTCCAATTTGCCTGCGCCTAAAAGAATGCAGGGTATTCCTTTTGCGCTTAGGTTGTGAGCATCACTCCATGAAGGGAAAAAAGTCTTTTCTAGCTTTATCCCAAGCTTTTTATATGCTAGGCTTACAACTCTAAAAGAGTAGCTTTCTTCATCTATTTTAATCGGCTCATCCAGGTCTTTCAGATTGTAATTCTTACCTTCAAGAAGCGGTTGCATTTTTTCAAAGATATCGGTAGCTTTATTTCCGGGGAGTATGCTTATTTCAAGAGTAAGCTTGCAATAGTCTGGTACTACGTAACTATCTCGGCCACCTTCTATTTTCCCAAGATTTATCCATGGTTTCAAAAAGCCATGTTCATCTTTTTGAGAGAGTGCAATATCTTTTATTCTTTTAAAAAGTTCGAAGGCTTCTTCAATAGCGTTTCTGCCTGCGCAAGGAGTTGACCCGTGAGCGAACCTTCCTTTTACCTCTATTTCAAGACTTATACCACCCATTTCTCCCATAGCTACTTTTAGTTCCGTTGGTTCAAGTACTATTGCACAGTCATATTTTTTAGGTGGGTTGAAGGCTTTTGATCCATTACCTTCTTTTTCTTCATCAACAAATATGGCTATCTCGCAAGGATAGTCACATTCGTCTACTGCTTTAAGTAGAGAAGCTATTTGTCCTTTTGTATCTACAGCTCCTCTTCCATAGACTAGATCACCCTTTTCTAGGGGAGCAAAGGCATTCGGGTGCTCCCACGCTGGAACTGTATCAGCATGGCTTACAAAGAGTATTCTAGACTCTCCTCTTTGAGCGTAAAGGTTTGGTCTTTGGGGAAGTACTTCCTCAAGTTTAACTTTGAAGCCTCTCTCCTCCAAATAGTTCTTTATCCATTCCTGAATTTCTCTTTCATTTCCTGATACGCTATCAATGGATATCAACTTATTGATTATTTCACTTATCCTCATATTTCTTTATCATCCTTCTCCACTTACCCCAGTTTCCTGTGTATTTAAAATCTCTTTTTTCATAGAATTTGCGCGCTTTTTCGTTGTCTTCTCCTACCCATAATCCTATGATGTCTCTTCCTTTGCTTTTTAGATATTTGATACTTTCTTCGAAGAGTTTATTACCAATACCCTTTCCTTGATGTGACGGTATGACGGCAAATTCATGGATTTCCCCAACGATTTTTTCTAGTTTGGAATCCCACCAGTTATTATGGCAAGAAATAAAACCCATTGGTTCAGATTCTTCGAAAGCTACTAGAAACCCTTCAGGGTCTCCCCTATATAGCCATTTAAGATATCTTTTTGCTTCGCTCTTGTTTTGGTATCCGTATTCTGGCAGTTCTCTGTAAGCTTCTATATAGATAGAACATAACTTCGGAAGAAGACTATTAAATTCTTCTTCTTTCAGTGTCCTTATTTCCATAGTTTACGCCTCCTTTTATTCTTGAGGAGAAAATGGTATTATTAGTTATAGCTAAGAAACCATAAGATATTTTACCACTTTTGGAGGTAGGTTATGTGAATTACATCATAGAATTGGTCAATGTAAAGAAATACTTTCCAGTTCAAAAGGGAATTTTTAGGAGAATTATAGGTTGGGTGAAAGCTGTTGATGGTGTTAGCTTTGCTGTTAAGAAAGGGGAAGTCTTTGGACTTGTCGGTGAATCTGGTTGTGGGAAAACTACCTTGGGTTTGGTTTCAATAGGGTTATTCCCTTTTGATGGGGGCGAGGTTTTCATTTACAATGGTTCTGGGAAAAGGTCTCTTTCTCATTTGAGCGATTCGGAAAAAAGGGACCTGAGGAGGGTTGTACAGGTAATATTTCAAGATCCTTATAGTTCGCTTAACCCAAGGTTTAAAGTAAAGGATATCATTGCTGAGGGGTTGTTGATTCATGGTATTGCAAAAAGCAAGAAGGAAGCTTATGATATTGTTGCCGAAATATTAGAAAAAGTTGGTTTAGGGAAGGAGTGCTTGGATAGATACCCTCATGAGTTCTCTGGGGGGCAGAGACAAAGAATAGCGATAGCACGAGCTTTAGCCTTGAGACCGTCTTTTATTCTTTGTGATGAGCCATTATCAGCTCTTGATGTTTCGGTACGTGCTCAGGTTTTAAATCTTCTAAAAGACTTACAAGAGGAGTTAGGATTATCTTACCTTTTTATCTCTCACGATCTTTCTGTGGTAAAATACATAAGCGATAGGATAGGGGTGATGTATCTCGGTAAGCTTCTTGAGGAGGCTCCAAGAGATGAGTTATTTAAGAATCCTTTGCATCCCTATACTAAAGCTCTTTTAGCCTCTATTCCTGTACCAAACCCGAGGATGCGAGGGAAAAGAGTAATCCTTAAAGGTGATCCTTCTAACCCCATTAATCCTCCTCCAGGTTGTAGGTTTCATCCACGCTGTGCTATTGCTGCTGAAATTTGTGTTGAAGTTGAACCGGAACTTAGGGATTTAGGGGGACGTAGGGTTGCTTGTCATAGAGTTTAGGGAGGTGTAGCTTTGAAGACAGGGGAAGCTTTTCTTCCTCTTCATGATGGTGTGGCTCCTTCTTGGCTTTTAGAAAAGATGAAAAGGCTTGCCTCTCTTTTGGTAGAGGCTATTATAGAGCTTTATGGGACAGAGGAGCTATTAAGAAGGCTTTCTGATCCCTTTTGGTTTCAATCCTTTGGTTGTCTTTTAGGTTTTGATTGGCATTCCAGCGGTTTGACTACAACGACATGTGCGGCTATAAAGGAGGGATTGCAAGGTAAGGAGAAGGCATTAGGCTTTTTTGCTGCCGGAGGAAAAGGGCAAAGAGCTTTGAAAACCCCTGAGGAGATAGTTTGTTGGGCAAGTTTAGTAGGGGTAGATGGAGATTCAATAGTTTTAGCGAGTAGGTTGTCTGCAAAAGTGGATAATGTCGCTTTGCAAGATGGATATTCTCTTTATCAACATATGATATTTTTCAATTCTAAGGGTAATTGGACTGTTATCCAGCAAGGTATGAACTTAGATCTCATGTATGCCCGTAGGTATCACTGGCTTTCTTTGGATCTTAAAGATTTTGTGAATGAACCTCACTCAGGTATAGCTTCTCCAATCAAACATGATAAGGTTTTAAATCTTGTAGCTTCAGAGAGTGCTGGTAACAGAGAGGCAACGTTGGAGGTGGTGAAGGACGCTGGTCTAAGAGAAATTAAAAGGCTTTTTTTAAGTAGGGATAATCCTATTTTATCTTTTTGCGATATGGATCCTAAAAGGTTCTTAAAAAAGCTTGAGGAGCTTAAGTGGCTTGAGCCAGGTGACTTTAAAGAGCTTCTCTTAGTAAAAGGGTTAGGGGCTAAGACCTTAAGAGCTCTTTCCTTAACTGCGGAGCTTTTGACAGGTAAATCGCCAAGTTATAGAGATCCAGTGAGATATGCCTATGCTCATGGAGGAAAAGATGGCTATCCCTTTCCTGTCGACAGGGAAACTTATAGCAAGACAATAGATATGCTTGAAAAGATTGTTAGGAGAGCAGAGCTGAGTTTGGTTGAAAAGGAAAAATTATTTAGAAAATTAAGCTTAATTTTTTAGTGAGGGGTGATAGTGATATGGAGTTGTGGTTACACGACAAGATAGAGGGGCAGATTTGCTCTGTTAAAGTCAAGGAGATTTTGCATCTTGAAGAAAGCGAGTATCAAGAAATTGCCGTTGTATTGACTGAAAATTATGGTAAGGCTTTGATATTGAATGGTGCTATTCAAGTTACCGAAGAGGATGAGGCTTTTTATCATGAAATGCTTGTTCATGTTCCTATGTTTACTCATCCTTCTCCTAAAAGGGTTTTGGTTATAGGGGGAGGAGATGGGGGAACCGTTAGGGAGGTATTGAAGCATCCTGAAGTTGAAAGAGTAGTTATGGTTGAAATAGATAAAAGAGTTGTTGAGGTTTGTAGAAAATTCTTTCCTAACATTTCCTGTGCTTTGACAGATTCTCGTCTTGAGCTTCTCTTTGAAGATGGGGTTAAGTATGTTAAGGAAACCAAGGAAAAGTTCGATGTGGTTTTGGTGGATTCAACCGATCCTTACGATTTTGCTGAACAGTTGTTTAGCAAAGATTTCTTCTTGTCAGTTTTCAATATACTTAGTGATAATGGCATTTGCTGTTCTCAAACCGAAAATCCGTTTATAATGCGTAAGATAATAAAGAAGGTTCAGGGGTATCTTTCTGAGATCTTCAAGTATAAAACCCTTTATTGGACTGTAGTTCCAACTTATCCTGGTGGTTTGTGGACCTTTTCTATGGGATCTAAGACGGTGGCTCCTGAGAGCTTTAGAAGAAATTCCAGTGTGAAAACGAAGATATACTCTCCTGAGCTTCATAAGGCGGTTTTGAACTTTCAGCTTTCCGAGGAGGTGTAATTATTGAAGCTTTTTAAGGGAAGGGTTTGGACTACAAGGGGATATTGTGAGGCTTTTATTGTGGATTCGGAGAAAATAAGGTGGGTTGGTAGGAATAGGGAAGTTGGAGAGGTAACGTTTGATGAGGTTTATGATTATGGAGATGATTATATATTTCCCGGGTTTATAGATTCTCACGCTCATTTTACTGCAACGGGTGTAGATTCTATGGCTTTAGATTTAAGAAATATACAGAGCAAGGAAGAATTATTAGAGATCCTCAAGGAAGAAGCTTTAAATAAAGGTAAAGGAGAGTGGATTTGGGGAATAGGTTGGGATGAAAGTAAGTTTAGGGATAAGGCCATACCTACTAAAGAGGAGCTTGACAAAGTTTTGCCGCATAACCCTGTGATGCTTTTAAGAATAGATCATCATTCTTGCCTCGTTAATCAAAAAGCTGTAGAACTTTTAAATCTTTCTCTTGATCTTGATGAGATTAAATCGGGCTGGCTTAAAGCAGAGGTTAATGAACTTGCTAGAGCCAGGTTTTGGGAGAGAATGCCGGAAGAAATTATAGAGGAAGGAATAGGGCGAGCGGTAAAGCTTGCCCTTTCTAAGGGAATTACCTTAGTGAATGCTCTTGAGGGTGGGGAGTGGTTTAGCAACAGAGCTCTAATTAAACTTATGGAAATGAGAAACTCTCTTCCGATAAAAGTAGTCATATTTCCCCAATTTACTGATGTTGATGAGGTCTTAAGTATGGGCTTTAGAAGAATTGGAGGTTGTGTAACTATAGATGGCTCTTTTGGATCGAGAACAGCAGCTTTGTTTGAACCTTATGAGGATGAACCTTCTACTTGTGGTAGGCTTTACTTTACTGAGAGATCACTTTATGATTTCTTCTTTAAAGCTCATAGAGCTGGTCTCCAAATAGCTGTTCATGCTATTGGTGATAGAGCTATAGATCTTGCTTTAAAGTGTTACGAGTGGGTTTTGAAAGAGCTTCCCCAGGATGATCATAGGCATAGAATTGAACATTTTGAGCTTCCTCCTGAGGATGGAATTGAAAGAGCTCTTGAAATTGGTCTAGTTGTAAGTGTTCAACCTACTTTTGAAACTCTTTGGGGGGGACCTTATGGCATGTATGCTTCTAGACTTGGGAAGAGATGGAAAAGAACAAATCCCTTGAAAACTATGGTAAAGATGGGGCTTATCTTAGCTGGCGGATCTGATAGTGATGTTACACCTATGGATCCTTTACTTGGAATAAGGTCTGCTATGAACCTTCCTAATGAGGACGAAAGGTTAACCCTGGATGAAGCTGTTAAGATGTACACATATAATGGGGCTTATGCTGTATTTATGGAGAGGGAGTGGGGAGACATAAAAGAGGGATTCTGGGCTAATTTTGTGGTAGTCTCCCCAAACCTTAGTGAAATTAAGGCTACATATGTTAAAGGAGAAAGAGTATTTCCCTAACTAGTTTTGCTCCTAGAAGAGAAGTAATGTCTGAAAAATCGTTGGGAGGGGATATCTCAACTATGTCTACAGCAATGATATTTAATCCTTGAAGCTTATACAGAAAATCGAAAAGCTCCCTTGGGGTTACTCCATTAGGTTCAGGAGTTCCAGTTCCTGGAGCAAAAGCAGGATCTATTACATCTATATCTATGGATAAATAGATCGGTTCTGAGGAAAGCTTTGTTTTTAAATTTTCTATGCCCTCCAAAGAAAAGGGAAAGATTTGTGTATTTTTCTTAGCAAACTCGAATTCATCTTTTGACCCCGATCTTATTCCGAACTGATATAAGTTGGAAGGACTTAGAAAATCGCAAACCCTTTTCATAACACTGGCATGGGATAGCCCATTACCAAAGTATCTTTCTCTTAAGTCAGCATGAGCATCAAGGTGGATTACTTTAAGATTTGGGAAGTTAAGAAAAGCTGATTTTATAAGCGGTAATGATAAAAGATGTTCTCCTCCTAAAGTTATTAGCTTATAGCCCTGTTTTAAGAATCCATAGGCAAATTTCTCTATGTTGTTTAAGCTCTTTTTGAGGTTTCCTCTCGGTAAGAGAATGTTTCCAGCGTCAAAAAATTTGACTTCTGTTAAATCTCTGTCAAAGTTTGGAGAGTAAGTTTCAATTCCATAAGATACCATTCTTATTCTTTCAGGCCCTAAGCACGTCCCTTTTCTAAAGCTTGTAGTTTCGTCTAATGGAACTCCCCACAAGACCACCTTGGAGCCCCTCAGGCTGTGAGAGGCCCCTATGAATTTCAACCCCATAGCACTGTAGCTGCTATCACACAGCCTATTTTTTCAACGGTATGTTCAATAGCTTTACTTCTTATTTCTTTCAAAGTTTGTCCTCTTATCTCGAAGGATTCTCTTACCATATTTTCAACTATCTCCATTGCTTCCTTCGCGGAGCAGAAACCAGTGAATTCCATTATTAATCCTACATCTTCTGGGTTTACTGGAATACCTATTCCTATAGATGCGGCGATTCTTTGGCCAGGTTCTTCGCTTACTAGACTTCCGTATGCTACTGGTAGAAGAGCTCCTAGCGGTACAGAGAAGCTTTCCGTTATCTCAACATGGGGGGGTAGTATACTGCTGACTTTAAGTAAATTATAGTTTCCTATTCCTGCTGATAAAAGGGCCTTATCAAAGGCAGTTAGGTGAGTTTTTCCTTCACCTTTTCCGATTACAAGGGTTGCTTTCTTTGGAACAATTAGCAACTTCACCACCTCCGAGGAGTAATTTTACCATAGCTAACGTGGTATAATCCTCTTTAAAGGAGGGATAAACCTTGGGTTTAAAAGAGAAACTGAAAAATTTGTTGAATGATAGGGTTAAAGACTGGGGAGGCAAAACAAGTTATAGAGAGCCTATATTGAAAGTTGCTTCTGTTTTTGATCCCTTATGGAAAAGGCTGAAAGAGTTATGTCCTTTTCATTTTATGCCTTGGGAACTTCTTGAGGAAGCAAAAAGCGTGGTTGTATTCTTTCTTCCGTTTTCGGAGGAGGTTATAGAGAGCAATCAAAAGGGATATTACTCTTCTAGGGAGTGGGCTGTAGCGTATCTAGAGACGAACGCTTTTCTTTATGATATTTCTTTAGAGATGATAAAACTCATGGAAGAACATGGTTATAAAGGAGTATCTATTAAGCCTACTCATAATTTTGATAAGGAAAAGCTTGTTAGTTACTGGTCTCACAGGCACGCGGGATTTATAGCAGGTATGGGGACATTTGGCCTCAATAACATGCTTATAACAGAAAAGGGTTGTGGTGGCAGATTAGGTTCGTTTGTAACTGATGCCCTTCTTGATCCTGATGATAGACCTTTAAGGGAATCTTGTTTATTTAAGAGGAATAAGAGTTGTACTCTATGTGTTAAAAGATGTCCTGTTGGGGCTCTCAAGGTTGACGGTTTTGATAGATTCTTGTGCCATAAACAGTGCCTTGAGGTTGGTTTTTACTTTAGTGACTTAGGCAAAGTTGATATTTGTGGTAAGTGTATAACTCATCCGTGTGCTCTTGGGATTCCTCAAGGATAAAGGAGGTGAAAATTATGATTAGCAGGATTGGTATACTTACAGGTGGTGGAGATTGTGCTGGTCTAAATGCTGTTATAAGAGCGGTAGTTAAGAGTGCCGTTGGAAGACATGGTTTGGAGGTTTGGGGTATTGAGAATGGTTTTAGAGGATTGGTAAAGAGAGAAATGAGGCCTTTAACTCCCAGCGATGTTTCAGGGCTACTTCCTCGCGGTGGAACTATTCTTGGAACGACTAATAGAGATAATCCGTTTCATTTCCCGGTTTATGAAGATGGGAGACTTATATATAAAGATATGTCTGATATAGCTATGGAAAATTTTAGAAGATACAAGCTTGATGCTCTTATTGTTGTTGGGGGAGATGGTAGTCTTAAAATAGCCCTTGAGTTTTGGAAAAAGAAGGGAATGCCGGTTATAGGTATACCTAAGACTATAGATAATGATCTTGAGGCTACAGATCTAACTTTTGGTTTTGATACCGCTGTATTGACAGCTACGGAAGCTCTTGATAAACTTCACACGACTGCAGAATCTCATCACAGAGTTATGATTCTTGAGGTTATGGGAAGATACGCAGGTTGGATAGCTCTTATGGCGGGTATAGCTGGTGGAGCTGATATAATTTTGATACCGGAAATACCCTTTGACTTAGAAAAGGTTTGTGAAAAGATAAGACAAAGGGAGAAAGAGGGTAAGAGATTTAGCCTAATTATGGTTGCTGAAGGTGCAAGGGAAATTGGTAAAGATATGATTGTACAAAAAGTGGTTGAAGGAAGCCCGGATCCTATTCGTTTAGGAGGTATAGGAAAATACATAGCTGATAAAATAGAGAAGATGATCGAGCTTGAAACAAGAGTTACTGTTTTAGGTCATCTTCAAAGAGGGGGTTCTCCTACGCCTATGGATAGGCTTCTTGCAACGCGTTTTGGTGTTAAAGCAGTTGAACTTGCGTTAGAAGGGCGTTTTGGAGAGATGGTTTGTTTAAGGGGAGGAGAAATATCCTCTGTTCCCATAGAGAAGGCTGTTGAGCGTTTAAAGTTGGTTTCACCTGATTGTGAGTTGGTTAAAGTTGCTCGAGCCCTTGGCATATCCTTTGGTGATTAGGAAGGAGGTTTAAGAATTGATAATAACGAAGAAAAAACCTATTGAAGAGATACTAAATGAGCTTGATAGCTATGAAAAGATTTTTATTGTTGGTTGTACCCTGTGTGCCACAGCAAGTAAAACTGGTGGAGAGGAAGAAGTTAGGGAGATGAAAGAAAAACTTGAATTTTCAGGCAAAAGAGTTGTTGGGACTGTTGTTCTTGATCCTGTTTGTAATTTACAGAAAAGCAAATTGGATTTGAAAAAGTATGTATCTGGTATTTCAGAAAGCGAAGCCCTTTTGTGTATGGCTTGTGGGAACGGACTTCAAACTTTGGGAGAGATAGTAGAGGATAAACCTATCTTTCCGGCTAATGATACCCTATTTCTTGGAGAGGTTAAGAGATTCGGAGTGTTCGAGGAAAGATGTTTGCAATGTGGAAAATGTCTTCTGACTAATGGTTTGGCCATATGTCCTCTTTCAAGATGTCCGAAGGGAATGCTTAATGGTCCATGTGGAGGAGCTAAAGATGGCTTATGCGAGGTTAATCAAGATTTGAAGTGCGTCTGGATGGAGATATATGAGAGGTTAAAAAGAATGGGTAGGCTTAGTGATCTTAAAAAGATTAATCTTCCTCTCGACTATTCTATTAAGATAAGACCGGGACAACATTATGTAAGAAGAGGTGTTCTGAATGAGCAAACTTAAGGAGAAACTTGATAGTGGAAAATTTACTATCACTGCTGAAATTGGTCCTCCCAAGGGTTCTGATGTTAGTGAGTTTAGAGAGATAGTTAAGTTATTAAAGGGGAAGATAGATGCCTTTAATGTGACTGATGGGCAAGGGGCTTCTATGAAGCTTTCTTCGCTGGCTGGCTGTCTTGTTATATTGAGCGAGGGTGAAGAACCCGTGATGCAGATGACAGGGAGAGATAGAAACAGAATAGCTATTCAATCAGAACTTTTAGGAGCTTATGCCTTGGGTATAAGGAATATTCTCGCTATTACTGGTGACTATCCTACTTTGGGGGACAATCCTGGCGCTAAACCTGTTTACGACCTTGATTCAGTGGGAATACTTTTGGCCGCATCTTCGTTGATGAAAGGAAGAGATCTTGCTGGAAACCTTCTTAAGGGCGAACCTCCTAATTTTTATCTTGGAGCAACAGCTAATCCTAATTTTTTTCCTATAGAGGTTGAATTAATAAAAATGGAGAAAAAAATAGAAGCAGGGGCGCGTTTTTTTCAAACTCAGGCAGTTTATGATATAAATGTGGCCGAAAGATTTATGAAAGAGGTGTCAAACTTCAATATAAAAGTTTTGCTGGGTATAATTCCGTTGCGAAGCTTAAAATCAGCACAGTTTGTTAGCAAGATGATTCCAGGGGTTAAAATATCAGAAGAAGTTTTACGGCGCATGGAAAACGCTTCTGATCCTAAAATTGAGGGCTTGAAGATAGCTGCTGAGCTTATAAGAAAGGTTAAAGAGCATGGGTTGGCTCATGGAGTTCATATAATGGCTATAGGTGCGGAGAAAACCGTTCCTATACTTCTAGATATGCTTTAGTCTTTAAATTCTAAGATTCTTAATTCCCATGCCAAAAAGGTAATTTCTTCCTTTATTAGCTCTTCGTGTATTGCTTTAGCGAGGGATAAGATTTGGGAGAGTTCTCCCCTTATTAAAGTACAAGTTGGGGTAACTTCATAGGGAAGCCCGGATCTTTCAATTACACTTATAGCTTTGTCTACTAATTTTATAACTTCTTCCTTATTCCTGGTACAAGGTAATACCCTTAAATCTGCTCTTACCATCTTTAAAATAGGGACGGACTTTTAAAGCCGTCCCTTATATTTTTCTTCCAAGATGTCTTTAGGTAAATATTTTCTTTCCATCTCTTTTATTTTAGGATATCCTATGAACTCGGCAAATTCCGGGAATGGCATCATATTTTCATAAGGAGGAGTTATTCCATGGTCCTTCAGGTAAGTTAAAGCGTCTTTAACTGCTTTTGCCACAGTATACAGCACGAATACAGAATGAACCACTATTTTATAACCAAGTTCTTCTGCTTCTTTGACAGTTATGAATGGAGTTTTACCCTTTTCTATAAGATTTAGCATAAGAGGTGTATCCGGTAATAACTTCGGTATCTTTTCAAGCTGTTCCAGAGATGTTGGTGATTCAATAAATATAAAGTCAGCACCTGCCTCTCTATAGTATTTTCCTCTTTTTATCGCTTCTTCAAAGCCATAGACAGCTATAGCGTCAGTTCTTGCTCCTATAAGGAAGTTAGGGTCTTCTTCTTTTTTGGCGTCTACTGCTGCTTTTACTTTCCCCACCATTTCTTCAAGAGATATTAATTGTTTTCCTTCAAGATGTCCACACCTTTTTGGCCATAGTTGATCTTCGATGAAAAGTCCACCTGCTCCCGCCCAAATATACTCCTTAACAGTTCTATAAACGTTTATGGCATTACCATAACCAGTATCAGCATCACAGAGCAGGGGTATGTTTATAGCTCTTGCCATATATTTTACTCGCTCGCACATCTCGCTAAAGCATACTAAGCCTACATCAGGTTGTCCTAAAAGTGAAGCAGCTGTTCCATACCCTGAGTGAAAGATCATTTCGAACCCTACGCTTTCAGCTAATTTGGCTGTAAGTGCATCATAAGTACCAGGTGCTACAATGATACCGTTCCTTTCTAAAAGCTCTCTTGCTTTTTTACCTGCGCTTTTTTCTTTCAAGGTCTCCCCCCTTTTTCATTAAATTATTTCTTCAAGTTCCTTTAAAACTCTTAAAACTCTTTCTGCTGCTCCCTTTATGTGTTTTTCAGTTAGTTCTGCTGCTTTTTTGGCCTCTCCAGATTTAATAGTTTCGCATATTTCTTTATGCTCTTCTAACATAGTATGTATTCTTTCAGGCATTCTGCTTGCTATCTCTCTATAGGGTAATGTTATGGCTAGAACTTCCTGTAAAACCTTTTGTAGGTAACGATTACCGCAAGCTTCATAAATAGTTTCGTCTAGTTCCCTGTTCAGTAGATCAAGAGCATTGTAATCTTCTTGCTTTACTGCTATTTCCATTCTTTGAATGATGTCATCGAGTTTCCTTTTACCCTCTTCAGATATTCTTGAAGCAGCCTTTTCAGCAGCCTTAGGTTCAAGAAGTATTCGGACTTCATAGTAATCCTCAAGCTCTCTTGTGTTTACTCCTCTTACAGTTCTAAGCTTACCTCTTTTGGTTACTAGCCCTTCGTCTTCAAGTTTCTTTAAGGCATCTCTAACAGGCGTTATGCTTACTTTGAATATTTGAGCTAGATCTCTTTCTACAAGCTTTTCCCCAACCTTTCTCTTACGGGATATAATTTCTTCTTTTAATTTTTCGTAAATTTTTTCTCCAAGAGTCTTTTTTCTTCTCACTTCGCATCACCTCTGATGTATCAAATTTCCTTAATTATGATAGCGATTTTGCTATAATAAGTCAATATATAGCTTTGAAAAAATCGTTGAGTTTTTGTTTTCTGCTAACTCCGTGCTATAATTAAAGAGGAAAGAGGGGTGAATCGGATATGCGTGTGGAGGGAATTAATGCGTGGAATAGGATTGAGCAGGCCTATAGGAGTGAAAATCAGATAACTGATCAAGTTCGGGAAAGTAGTAGAAATGAAAATAGAGCGATGGTGTATAGGGGGGATATAGAGCGTCCTCGGGAAGGGGAAACTTATAACAGGGAAGGGGAAAGAGTAACTTATGTTTCTCCTGGAAAAGTTTTTGAGGCTCAAGGTTAAATAGAACTATATTTCTTGATTTTTTAACATAAGACTGATATAATTAAAACTGGTGGTGCGGATATAGCTCAGGTGGTAGAGCATCGGCTTCCCAAGCCGAGGGTCGCGGGTTCAAATCCCGTTATCCGCTCCACTTTTTATTTTTTTATAGAGGAGGTGCTTGTGTAATGGAAGAGCTTGAAAAGAGAGTAGCAGAAGAGTCCTGGAAAGGGGAGATTTTGAGTCATATCAGGCGTAAAGAGGAAGAAAGAAAAGAAAGGGCAATGTATAGTGAGGAAGAGCTTCTCGAGGAGATAAAGAAAAAGTGGCTGGAGATACTTAATGAGTTTAAGAAGGAAGACAAGATAGTTTTTGCATACTTTAGAGGAGCTGAGGTTCTAAGGGTCTCTTTTGATGACTCTTCTGTAAGGGTATTTTTAAGGGGTCTTGATGTTAGCTTCATAGATTATGTTGAAGATCCTAAAGTGAAAAGATTCATAGAAAAGGTTTTTCAGAGAGTTTTGGGTATAAGACTTTCTGTAATGTGTGCTCTTGAGTCTAAAAGTTGGGAATCCGTTCGTGGAGAGGAGATATAACTCCCTTAATCAGTATTTTAAGGAGAGGTATGGAAAAAGGGTTCAGAAGATAACATTAGATGCGGGTTTTTTCTGCCCCAATAGAGACGGTCGTTTAAGCAAAGGAGGATGTGTATTTTGTGATGAGAAAGGTAGTGGTAGGGGCGAGTATGGTATTCTGAGCCTTAGGGAACAGATAGAAAGGGCTTATAAGTTTTTAAGGAAAAGATATGAAACTGATCTTTTTATGCTTTATTTTCAAGCTTTTACAAATACTTATGCTCCTATAGAGAAGAGTATAACGCTTTTTAGAGGGTGTTTGAATGAAGCTTCTAAGCTTTTTAAGGTTATAGGTTTGTCTGTGGGAACGAGACCTGATTGTGTTCCAGACCCTTTTCCTCAAGTTTACTCCTCACTTAAGGCTTATGTGGATGAATTGTGGTTGGAATTTGGGTTACAAAGCATAAACTATAAGACTTTAAAGCTTGTAAATAGAGGTCACACTTTTGCAGAGTTTATCGATGCGGTTTTAAGATGTAAAGGTAAAGGGATAAAGATTTGTGCTCATGTTATACTTGGATTGCCTGGAGAAGATGAGGAAGATGCTATGGAAATGGCGCGTGTTTTGTCAGCTTTGAGAGTAGATGGAGTTAAGATTCACCCCCTTTATGTAGTTAAAGGAACTCCTCTTGAAGAAATGGTTAGAGAGGGAAAGTATAGACCCCTTGAGCTTGATGAATATGTGAAAATGTGTGTTTCTTTTTTGGAACACCTCTCACCTGAAGTTATTATTCATAGGCTAACAGGTGAAACTTCCAAAGAGGATCTTTTTGTTCCTGATTGGACTCTTAATAAGCCGGAAGTAATAAAGAAAATTGAAGAAGAACTTATCAAAAGGGGTTCTTGGCAAGGAAAAAAGCTCAAGCTTGGATTATCTCAGGAGGAACTTTGTCCCCTTGTAGAGAGGTAAATTGTTAGTAAGGATATGTCTGCTGGGCTTACCCCAGAGATTCTAGAAGCCTGTCCTATGGAGATAGGCTTTATTTTCTTCAGTTTTTCCTTTCCCTCGTTTGAGAGCCCAGGAATAGCATCATAATCCAGATCTGCTGGAATTTTTCTGTTTTCCATCTTCTTGAACTGCTCAACCAGGGATAACTCTCTCTTAATATACCCTTCGTATTTTATTTCTATTTCTACTTGTTTTCTTTCTTCATAACTCAAATTATTATTGCTGGATGGGTCTATTTCTAAAAGCCTTTCTATTGTGACTTCTGGTCTTTTAAGAAGCTGTGCTAATGTTACAGGGGTATCTATCGGAGAGCTACCGAGTGATCTTAAAAGTTCGTTTACCTTATCAGTAGGAGGAACCCTAACTTGGTTTAGTCTTTCTATCTCTTCTTCGACTCTCTTTTTCTTGAGAAGGAATCTCTCATATTCATCTTTTCTTATTAAGCCCACGTTATATCCATAGGGCATCAAGCGGAAATCTGCATTATCCTGTCTTAAGAGTAACCTGTATTCTGCTCTAGATGTTAGGATTCTATAAGGTTCCTCTGTTCCTTTAGTTACGAGATCATCTATAAGTACACCTATATAGGCTTCGGCTCTGCTTAGTATGAGAGGTTCTTCTCCTCTTAGCTTCAAAGCAGCATTTATACCAGCTATAAGTCCTTGTGCTGCAGCTTCTTCATATCCTGATGTTCCATTTATTTGACCTGCCATAAATAATCCTTCTATATCCTTAGTTTCAAGTGATGGCTTGAGTTGTGTAGGATAGACAAAATCGTACTCTATTGCGTATCCTGGTCTCATTATCTCGGCTTTTTCAAGGCCAGGTAAAGTTCTTACCATCTTTATCTGTACGTCTGTAGGGAGACTTGTAGAGAAGTTCTGGAGATAAAACTCTAATGTTCTTCTGCCCTCTGGTTCTAGAAACACAGTATGGGA
>JANXBX010000006.1 GCA_025060595.1 Synergistota bacterium
CCTTAGTTGGATAACCCTTGTGCTTAGAAAACCCGTATTCAGGGTAAATCCTGTCCCAAGCGCACATTATTCGGTCTCTGATTACCTTAGCTATGATAGAAGCAGCAGATATAGGTAAGCAAATCTCATCCCCCTTAGGTATAGCCCTTTGAGGTATATCTATAAGAGGAATTTTATGATTTCCATCTACGAGGATTATATCGGGCTTTAACTTAAGCTTCAGGATGGCCCTTCTCATGGCTTCAAGAGAGGCATTTAGGATGTTCATCTTATCTATCTCCTCAGGGGTAACTAAGGCCACAGCCCACGCTAAAGCCTTCTTTCTTAAAATCTCAAAGAGCTCCTCTCTCTTACACGGGGAAAGCTTTTTACAATCTCTAACTTCATCGTTAAAATACTCATAAGGAAGAATAAGGGCAGCAGCAACTACCGGACCAGCTAACGGTCCTCTTCCAGCTTCGTCAACTCCCGCTACTAGGAGGGAGTTCAAATGTCCACCTTCCAAGCCTTCCCTCTCTAAAATCTCTAAGTAAGCTTGAAGCGGCTTTTTCAAGATCAAGCTCTCCTCCCTTCCTCAAAAAACCCCTCCTTTTAGCGATATCCTCTAGGGAAAGGGGAAGGGAGAGCCTTTCTATAAGCTTTTCTGCAAGGGTTACTAAGCTGCTCCAAACAACATCCTCTCTTAGGCAACCAAGCCAGGAGAGAATAACCTTCCCCTCATCTGTTAAACTTGGTTCAAGTATTCCAGGCGTATCAAAGAGTAACCCCCAATCTACCCTAAACCATACCCCGCCTCTCGTAACTCCAGGAAGCGGCCCCACCTTAGATTTCCTCTTGCCAAGCAACTTATTTATTAAGGAAGATTTACCTACGTTAGGAATACCTACAACCAAAACCTTAGCCTTAGAGTAAGAGGATAATCTCTCAAAGAGCTCATCAAACCCCTCTCCATCCTTAGAGTTTACTGCGATACTTTTATCCCCCATATAGCTTAGCCATGCCTTTGTAGCATACTCATCAGCAAGATCCATCTTATTAAGGATCTTCCAAACTTCTTTACCCCTGGGCGGTTCCCATGGCGGGACTGTAGAAAGGGGAGCACGTGCATCCAGAACCATTAAGATAAGATTGGCATATTTTACCGCTTCCTTTATTAGTTCTCTTCCCTTAGCTATATGGCCTGGATACCAGCTCCTCCTCATTTGATTAGGCCGATCCTCGAAGGAGGCCAATATCTAACTACAGCCCTACCCTTTATATTAGCTCTGGGGAGAAAACCCCAGAACCTACTATCCTCGCTATTTGGTCTGTTATCTCCTAAAACAAAGTAAAAGCCCTTTGGAACCGTTATGGTTGGCATATTGTAAAAATCCCTATTAGCCACATAGGATTCTTCGATCCTATTTCCATTCACATAAAGATACCCGCTTTCAATTCGAACCATATCTCCTTCCACAGCAACTATTCTTTTTATAAGGTCCTTAGAGGGATCCAAAGGAAATCTAAAGACAACTATGTCTCCCCTTTTAGGTTCGGTAAGGTGATAATAAAACTTCAAGACCAGTATCCTATCTCCGGGCTCCAAAGTAGGCACCATGGACGAGGAGGGAATATAAAACGCCTCTACCACAAAAGCTCTTATTAACAAAGCTAGTACAACAGCTATAACTATAGTTTCTACGATCTCGCGCCAAGCCGACTTTTTCCTCATCTCCTTCATTTAAAAACCTTAGCTCCTTCTCTCCTTAAGACGTGTCGCTTTGCCAACCCTTCCTCTAAGGTAGTAGAGCTTTGCCCTCCTTGCCGCTCCCCTCCTTACCACTTCTATTTTCTCTATAATAGGAGAGTGCAAGGGAAAGATCCTTTCAACACCTATTCCACCGGATATCTTTCTAACAGTGAAAGTCTCCCTCAAACCACCGCCCGAGCGAGCTATAACCGTTCCTTCAAAAACCTGGACCCTTTCCTTACCTCCCTCTTCAACCTTCAGGTGAACCTTAACCGTGTCACCCGGCCTAAAGTCTGGAATATCTTTCTTCATAAATTCTTTTTCTATCTCCCTTATAATGGGATCCATCCTTTAACACCTCCCTATGAACTTTTAAAAAGTCTGTCTAAGATTATCGCTACAGCTCCTCTTACCGATAGATGATTGTAATCTCCCTTCCACTCTATGGGCTCAAGCTGATAATCCGCCCAACTTTTGACCTCCTCAGTTAAGCCCCATCCTGTTCCAAAAAGAAGAAGAACAGGTCTTTCCTCAAGCAAGATCTTCCATTTAAAATCTCTAAAGGAGATCATCCTTGAAGATGGGCGAGCGCTAGTAGCAACTACTATGGGATCAGCTTTCTCCCTCTCTTCTATCCTCCTAACGGTTTCCTCTATAGATGGAGAGACCTTAACATTATCTAACGCTTCCCTTCTGTCGGGGTTAAGCATGGAACCAACACCTTTAGTCCAGTGCTCCACAATTTTTTTCACGTTTTCCCTCTGAGCCTCAATAGGAGTTATTATGTAAAAGGCTTTTACACCATATGTCCGACAGCACCTTGATATATCATGTATATCCAAGTTAGCAACGGTAGTGGTTATTATCTCTCTATGTTGATTATAAACCGGATAGTGAACTAATCCTACATATACTCCCCTCTCCATATACTTTCTTAAGGATATTCTATCTATTAGCTCGGGCCTCCTCTTATAGGTTCTCTTCAAGGCCTCCAGTCTGCGCCACCTTTCAACCTCTTCATGATCTCCAGAAAGAAGGATTTCCGGAACTTTAAGCCCCTCGAACTCCCTAGGCTTACTATATTGGGGGAAATCTAATATTCCATCATAAAAGGAGTCCCTCTTGGGAGAATCCTCGCAACCTAAAACTCCTGGTATAAGCCTTATAACCGCATCAACTATTACCATAGCTGGAACCTCCCCGCCCGTTAGAACATAATCCCCTATAGATATTTCTTCATCTATAAGCTCCGTTATTCTTTCATCTATACCTTCATAGTGACCACAAACCAAAAGAAGATGATCCTTCAGAGAAAGCTCCTTCGCTAAATCCTGGTTAAAAAGTCGACCTTGGGGAGAAAGAAGTATTCGATATGGGCTCCCTGGCACGCTTTTAATAGCCTTCCAAAAGGGCTCAACCTTAAGAAGCATGCCTCCTCCACCGCCATAGGGATAATCATCAACAGTTTTATGTTTATCAGTAGTAAAATCCCTCGGATTGTGAAAGTATATTTGAAGCAAACCCTTATCTATAGCCCTTTTTATTATGCTGCAGCTTATAAAGCTTTGAAACATCTCCGGAAAAAGCGTTATCACATCCACTCTCACTCGAGCAACCCCTCCATAGGAAATATAATCATTATCTCCTTATCAAGGTCAATCTCCCTAACGACGCTTTTGAGAGCAGGAATCATATACTCTTTTTCACCTCTCACACAAAAAACATCATTTGCGCCCGTTTTCAATATATCTACTATCTTTCCAAGGTACTTTCCCTCTTGAGTGTAAACCTTAAGGCCGATGATTTGATGGAAGTAAAACTCTCCTTCTCCTAATGGAGGAAGCTCCTCCTCCTTAACCTTTATAAAGGAGCCTATTAACCTTTCTGCCATGTCCCTCGTTTCGCAACCCTTAACCTTAATTAAAAATGTTCTGCCCTCCAAAGTCAACTTCTCAAGATCACCTTCAAATAAAACGTTATCTCTGTCATCATAAAAGATGAGCCTCTTTCTCTCCCTTAATCTCTCGGGAAAGTCGGTCATAGAAAGAACCTTTATAACTCCCTTTATACCATGAGCTGCTACTACCTTGCCAACAATAATAAGCTTATGTTTTTTCATTCCTCCTGACTTAATAACTCCACCATTACCTTCTTCCTAAGCTTTATTCCAGCAGCTCGACAAAGCTCCCGTATAGCTCTTATTAGCCTCCCCTTTTTACCTATAACTTTACCCATATCATCCTTTTTAACTTCAACTTCAATAAGTATAGATTTTTTACCCTCTAACGTTCTTACCTCTACATTCTCAGGATGATCAACCAGAGACTTTACCAGAAAGGCTATTAGATCCCTCACCTAGTACACCCCCAGAAACCTTTGCCCTCTTCCTAGCTTCCTTAGCTTGACAGAACTTATCCCATACTCCCACCCTGGAAAGCAACCTTTTCGCAGTATCCGACGGCTGAGCCCCTCTTTCAAGCCAAAGAAGAGCCTTTTCCTCATCCACCCTTATAACAGGCGGTTCAGGAAGAGGATCATAATATCCAAGAATTTCAATAAACTTACCATCCCTTGGAGCTCTTGAATCTGCAACTACTAAGCGGTAAAATGGCTTTTTCTTTTTTCCCATTCTTGTGAGGCGGATCTTTACCACCAAAAGACACCTCCTTAAAACTTAGTCTTTTTAAAAGAAAGGTAGCTTTATCCTACCGCCACCCTTAGATAACTTCTTCATCATCTCTTTCATCTCTTCATACTGCCTCAAAACCTGATTAACAAGCTGAACAGAAGTACCACTTCCCATAGCTATTCTTCTCTTTCTGCTTCCCTTTATTATTTCTGGCTTCCTTCTTTCTTCTGGGGTCATAGAGAGTATGATAGCTTCTATATGCTTTAACTCCTTTTCATCTACATTTATATCCCCGAACTTCCTTCTAAGCTTAGAGAATCCGGGTACCATATCAAGTAGCTGGTCTAACGGTCCCATGCTCTTCATCTGCCTTAAATACTCAAGGAGATCCTCCATGGTAAACTCAGCCCTTTTAAGCTTCTTACTAAGCTCTCTAGCCTTCTCCTCTTCCACGGCTGAAGAAACCCTTTCAATAAGAGTAGCAAGATCTCCCATTCCTAATATTCTCGAAGCCATCCTATCAGGATAGAAGGGCTCTATATCATCAATCCTCTCCCCAACCCCAACAAACTTTACGGGCTTTCCAAGAACATAGGCAATGGAAAGGGCTGCTCCACCTCTTGAATCTCCATCAAGCTTAGTTAGTATAACGCCAGTTATATTCACCGCTTCAGAAAAGGCGCTCCCCACCTTTAAGGCCTCTTGTCCCATCATAGAATCAACTACGAGAAGGACCTCATGAAACTTGAAGGAGTTGGTAAGCTCTTTAAGCTCAGATAGCATCTCCTCATCTACATGAAGCCTTCCAGCAGAATCCACAATAACTACCTCACAGAAGCTCTCCTTAGCAAGCTCTATCCCAGACTTAAGAGCCTCAAAGGGAGTTCTACCGCTTACAACTTGAAAACCAAGGGGCTTCGATAAAACCTCAAGCTGCTTTTTCGCTGCAGGTCTTTTAACATCAGCAGCAACCAGAATAGCTTTTTTCCCTTCCTTTTTAAGGAGATTAGCTATCTTAACCACCGTCGTAGTTTTCCCAGAGCCTTGAAGGCCAACAAGCATAAATAAAGAAGGGATTTCCGATGAAAAGGTTAGCTTCGAGTGCCCTCCCCTCATAACGTTTAAGAACTCCTCATAAAGTATCTTTAAAACCTGATCAGTTGGATTTATACTCGATATAACCTCTTGAGCCAGGGCTCTTTCTCTAACCTTACTCAAAATATCTTTAACTACCTTATAGTGAACATCGGCCTCAAGAAGGGCCAGCCTGATCTGCCTTAATGCAGAATCTACATCCTCCTCAGAAAGCTTGCCTTTCTTCCGTAAAAACGAAAGAACTCCCTCAAGCCTCTCCCTCAACTTCTCAAACAAAGATATCACCTCGTTCTAGCAAACCATTTATCTCCTCCAAAAGCCTTCTAAGCTTATCCCCATCCTCAGAAGGAAGCTTAGAAACGAGAGGTTCTATCTCCTTTTTGATGCTCTCAAAAAAGCTCCAATGCTTCAAAAATCTCTCCACTAATTTAAGCTTCTCCTCTATACTTTTTAATCTGTTTAAACCTCTTCTCAAAGTATAATGAACAGCCTGCCTGCTTATACCAAGCTCCTCCGCTATTTCACCAAGGGAAAGATCATCCTCATAGTAAAGCTTCATAATCTCCCTCTGGTTAGGAGTTAAAAGCCCACCATAAAAATCTATCAGAAGACATATAAAAAAACGATCCATCAATTCACCCTCTGTTAACTCAAACTACTTTACAGAGCGAAGTAAATTATAAACTCCTTTGACAGAAGTGTCAATACTTAAAAAATAAAAAGGGTAGTTTTAAACTACCCCTTAAAGCAGAACCGATATATATTTATCCGCCCTATCAGGAAAGACAGTAACCACATTAGAACCGGGCGGTAGCTTATCTACAACCTTAAGACATCCCACAAGGTTAGCTCCAGAGGATATACCAGCAGAAATACCTTCCTTTTTCGGAAGAAGCTTCGCCATCTCTATAGCTTCTTCATCATCCACCCTTACCACCTCATCCAAGAGAGCCGTATCTAATATGGAAGGGATGAAACCCGCTCCTATACCCTGAATCTTGTGAGGGCCAGGATTACCACCTGAGATAACGCTCGAAGAGGAGGGTTCAACACCCACTATCTTGATCCCCGGATAGAAGGATTTTAAAACCTTACCAACGCCAGTTATAGTACCCCCAGTGCCAATTCCAGCTACAAAAGCGCTTATATCTCTATAACCCATTTGAGATATTATCTCTGGCCCAGTTGTTAAAAGGTGAGCCTTAACATTTTCCGGGTTGGAAAACTGATTAGGCATAAAAAAGTTTCGCTCTAAAGATATCTTTTCAGCCTCCTCTATAGCTCCCTTCATACCTCTGCCAGCAGGTGTTAGAACTATCTCCGCACCGTAAAGGGAAAGGAGTGCTCTTCTTTCTGCGCTCATGCTCTCTGGCATAACAAGCACACATGGCACACCATAATAAGCACATAGCATGGAAAGAGCGATACCTGTATTTCCCGATGTCGGTTCAACTATACCGCGCTCGCTATTTATAGCTTTCCTCTTTAAAGCATCGATAAACATGAAGAGCGCTGGCCTATCCTTTACGCTCCCACCAGGGTTATTCCCTTCAAGTTTAGCGTATATATTAACCCTACCTGAAAAGTAGTTAAGTTTAACTAAGGGGGTGTTACCAATAGCATCTAAAACTCCCTTCATCACGAACCTCCCTCCTGAGCCCTTCCCAAGATAAGGCTCTCAAGATAAGCTACTCTTCTTTCAAGCTCCCTTACTCTTGAGCTTAAAGATGCATAAGCCACCCTTTCTTTGTTTATTTTGACTACCATCCCTGGGACTCCTACAACCGTACTTTCAGGAGGAACATCCTTAAGGACAACGCTTCCCGCACCAATACGAGAGTTTCTGCCTATCCTTATGTTTCCTAAAATCTTAGCTCCAGCACCTATAACCACGCCATCATCAATTGTTGGGTGTCTCTTTCCTTTTTCCTTTCCAGTTCCTCCAAGAGTAACACCATGATAAATAGTAACGTTATCCCCTATCTCAGCGGTCTCACCTATTACAACTCCCATTCCATGATCGATGAAAAACCCTTTACCGATCTTCGCGCCTGGATGAATCTCTATACCCGTTAAGAAGCGAACAATATGAGAAAGCAACCTAGGAAGCAGAGGGATTTTAAACCTACTATGAAGTACATGAATAAATCTGTGGCACAGTATAGCATGAAAACCGGGGTAACATAGGAAGGCCTCAAGAAACCCGAGGAAACCCTTGGAAAGGGCAGGATCCCTCTCCCTAATAGCCTTAAAATCCGCCTTTATAGCTTCGACAAGGTCACGCACCCCATGGTATAAAAAACACCTCCCTTAACAGTCAAAGTTGCTTCCATTTTATAGTCACATGTAAAATCTGTCAAGGAGTAAAAGATGCTCACTTTATCAACTTATAACACTTCCTTTAAAACATCGCCATCTATATTTCCGCCACTTATGACAAGGGCAACTCTTCTACCTTTAGCATTAAATCTTCCGGAAAGTATGGCCGCTATACCTAGAGAACCTGCCCCCTCAACCAAAAGATGAAGCTTCTTAGCAGCAAAAGCTATGGCTTCCTTAATTTCCTCCTCAGAAACTAGGATAAAACCATCTACCTTATCTTTAGAGAACTCAAACATACACTCCTTTATACTACCCCAGGTCCCCTCAGAAAGGCTAGGCTTGTACTCCACGTCGACAAGCTTCCCCTCTTTCCAGGAGTAATACCATGGTGGAGAAGCTTCGCTCTGAATCCCATATATCTTAATATCGGGATTTATCGCCTTCACTATCGTAGCCATACCTAGCATCAACCCCCCCGAACCCGCAGGAACCAAGATCGCATCGATGTCTGGATTTTCTTTAACTATCTCGTAACCAACTGTTCCTGCCCCAGCCATAACCAACTTATGCTCACCCGGTGGAATAAAGAGCAGCTTGCTCTCCTTAGATATCCTCTCTGCCTCCTCGAAAGCCGCATCATAACCACAACCATGCTCTACAAGCTCTATCCAATCACCACCAAACATCCTTATAGCTTCCTTCTTCGTTACCGGACAATCCTTTGGTACAACTATTACGCTCTTCACTCTAAGCTCACGCGAAGCTATAGCTACACCTTGAGCATGATTACCGCTTGAACAGGTGACCACTCCCTTCCTCTTCATCTCTTCAGGTAAGTTAAACATTACATTTAGGGCTCCCCTTATCTTAAAGCTTCTACAAACTTGAAGGTTCTCAAGTTTCAAAAATATGTCTCCACCTGAAAGCAAGCTTAAAGCTTCGCTTCTCTCAAGAGGTGTTTCCAAAACCTTACCTTTAAGAAATCTATAAGCCTTCAAAACATCTTGCGGTTTAACACTAATGTCACAGTTCATAAGTTAGCACCCCCAGATTAAATATAAACCCTTTACACGATATTTTATTCTATCGTAAAATAAATAAGGTGTAAATTTTAACTAAAAGCAAGGAGGTGACTGTAAGTGAAAAAACTTCTAGTAGCAATATGTTTAGTAATGCTTTTTGCAAGCCTATCAGGTGCACAAACCGTAGTTAAGGTAGGATATCTTGCAGCCTTAACGGGAGATTGGGCAGCTTACGGACAAACCGAGGTAAAAGCAGCACAGCTTGCCGTTGAGGAAATCAATGCTGCAGGCATACTACCAGGAGGCCTTAAGATCGAACTTGTCCCATACGATTTTAGAAGTCGTCAGGAAGATGCAGTCAACGCTGTAAGAAGAATGATTGAACAAGACAAGGTAGTAGCAATTGTAGGTTCTAACTCCTCTGGGGTAAACATAGCGGTAGCTCCACTCGTAAATAGGGCTGGAATACCCCAAATAGGAACGGTTTCCACAAATCCTAGGGTAACGGTGGATGAAAATGGAAAGGTAAGACCATACTCCTTTAGGATATGCTTTACAGATCCATATCAAGGCAAGGTTTTAGCTTATTATGCTGCCAAAAAACTAAACTTGAAGAAGGCGGCCATACTTTATGATGTAAGTAGCGATTATTCTCAAGGGCTCCGTGAGTTCTTCATACAGAATTATAAGAAGTACGGTGGGGAAATCGTAGCTGACTTAGCCTTTCGCGGAGGAGTAGATGTGGACTTTAGAGCTCAGCTTACGGAGATAGCTAAAGCGAAACCAAATGTGATCATCCTTCCCAATATGGGTAAGGAGATGGCATTAATTATAAAGCAAGCAAAAGAGCTTGGCATTAAAGATGTTGTATTTATGGGGGGAGACGGATACGCTGACTTCATGTGGGACATAGCTGGAGATGCGCTCGAAGGAAGCTATTGGGTTAACCACGTTTCACCGGAAGACCCGGCCCTTCAGCCATTCTTTGAGAAGTATAAAAAGAAATATAACGATGAGTGTAAAGAGTTTGTAAATGGAATACTAGGATACGATGCCATGTACCTCTTAGCAGATGCTATAAGGAGAGCGGGTTCTGCTAATCCCAAAGCTATAAGGGATGCCCTTGAAAACACGAAGAACTTAAAGCTACTTCATGCGGTTATAACCATAGATCCAAACACCCACGATCCTTTAAACAAGGATGCAGTTATACTTCTATGTAAAGGCAGAAAAGCGATATTCCACGATAGAGTAAGACCCGAAGAGCAATAAATCTTTCGGGGAAAGGCCATATAGTATAATCTTAAAGGCAGGGCTAATTTAAGCCCTGCCTTTAAAATACCAACTGGAGGTGAGATCTTAAATTGGAGTCATTCATTCAACAGTTGATTAACGGTCTTTCCCTTGGCTCGGTCTATGCTCTTATAGCTGTAGGTTACTCCTTAGTATATTCAATACTTCTTTTCTCTAACTTTGCTCATGGAGGATTCTTAGTAACTGGAGGATACATATGCTATTACGCCTTAATATCCACAGGAAACAACATATGGATATCTGGGTTATTAGCGCTCTGCGGAGCAGGACTAACCGCCATAATTACAGAAAGACTCGCTTACAAACCTATAAGAGAAAGAACAAGCGTAACACTATATCTTCTTATAGCCTCTATGGGTATGAGCATAGTAATTGAAAACTTCTGGGTAATCATGGCAGGTGGAAGATTTAGGGCTATCCCTCCAGTTTTACCTACATATCCCTTCAAGATGGGAAACTTAACCATCTCTTCCTTTGATCTACTCGTATTTGGAATTACTATTCTGCTTTTATTTGGACTTGAGTTCTTCTTGCAGAAAACGAAATGGGGCTTAGCTATAAGAGCAGCAGCTTACGACCTTAGGGTTGCCGCTCTTATGGGAGTAAACGTAAATAAACTAATATCGATAGTTTTCTTCCTGGCAGGTCTTCTTGCGGCTGTAAGTGGAATATTCCTATCTGTAAGGTATACCCTTTATCCGCAGCTTGGCTTTATAACCATAAAGGCTTTTGTAGCTGCAGTTGTCGGAGGCTTAGGCTCCCTAAGAGGAGCGGTTTTAGGCTCTCTCATTTTAGGAACAGCTGAGATGCTAACAGCGGGATTCATATCAAGCCAATTAAGGGATATAGTCGTTTTCGGACTTCTTGTTTTAACGCTCTTGCTTAGGCCTACTGGACTATTAGGCAAAGCGGTTAGTGAAAAGGTTTAAGGGTTTAAAAAATGCTTGTCTATCTTGAAGGAATAATCATATTGATGTGTATAAACTCCATAGCCGCAATGGGTGTTAGCCTTTTAACGGGCTTTACAGGTATATTCACTCTTGGGCACGCGGCTTACATGGCAATAGGAGCCTACACCACAGGCATATTAACCATGAAACATGACGTTCACTGGCTATTAGCAGTAATGATAGGAGGAATACTTGCGGTAGCGGTAGCCTATCTTATCGGAGTTCCAACGCTTAAGCTTATGGGAGATTACTTTGCCATAGCCTCGATCGGCCTAGGGGAAACAGTAAGATTAATAATAGAAAACTGGGAATCGCTAACAAGGGGAGCCAGAGGTCTTCCCGGTATAGACAGCTTTACAACACTACCGGTAGCCTTAGGCTTTCTTCTAACGCTAACTATAGTTACATCAAACATATTAAAGAGTAGCTATGGAAGAGCCTTTAAAGCATGCCGTGACGATTACCTAGTAGCTTCCCTTTTGGGATTTGATACCGCTAAATACAGAATACTTAGCTTATGTATCTCAGCCTTTTACTGTGGCATAGCGGGTGGGCTTTTCGCAGGTTTCATGACTTTCCTTCAGCCCACTATGTTTGACCTTCAAAAGTCTACAGAACTTACAGCGGTAGTTGTCTTTGGAGGACTTGGTTCCTTAAGTGGAACAATTCTCGGAACAGCGATAATAACTCTTGTAACCGAGCTTTTTAGACCTATATCTCAGTATAGAATGCTAATATATGGAGCGGTCCTTGTCCTGGTCATGGTTTTCAAACCTGAGGGACTCATGGGGGAAAAAGAGCTATGGAGTTTATTTAAGAGGCGTGATGAAACATGGAGGAAAAGATCTTAGAACTCAAGAGCATAACTAAAAGGTTTGGAGGAATAGTAGCGGTTAAAGATTTCTCAATAGAGGTAATGCAGGGAGAGCTTGTGGGTCTCATAGGTCCCAATGGAGCTGGCAAAACAACGGTCTTTAATTTAATAACGGGCGTATACCCAGTAGATGAAGGCAAAGTGCTTTTTAAGGGAAAAGATATAACTAGGCTTAAGAGCCACGAGATAGTTAAAAAAGGTATAGGCAGGACATTCCAAAATCTTCGTCTTTTTCCAAGAGCTACCGTACTTGAAAACGTCATGACAGCCTGCCAGAATCACTTAAGATACTCCTTTCTTGAGGCCTGTACCCACCTTGGGAAATGGCGCTCTTATGAAAAAAGGATAATGGAGGAAAGCATCTATTATCTTGAAAAGCTCAATTTAAAAGATAAAATATATCAGCAGGCTGGGACTTTACCATATGGATATCAGAGAAGATTAGAAATAGCAAGAGCCTTGGCCTTAAAACCAACCTTGCTTTTACTCGATGAGCCAGCAGCAGGAATGAACCCTGAAGAGGTAGCTGAACTAAGCGAACTTATATTGAAAATACACAAGGAATTTAACTTAACGACACTTGTAATAGAGCACCATATGGATCTGATAGTGGAGGTATGCCCACATGTAATATGCATGAACTTTGGGGAAAAGATAGCTGAAGGTACTCCCAATGAGGTTATGAACCACCCTGAGGTAATAAAGGCTTATCTTGGTGAGGAGGCTTAAAAGTTGAAAGAGGACAGCTATATTCTTGAAGTAAGAGATTTAAAAGTAAGCTATGGAGCAATAAGGGCCCTCCTAGGGGTTACGATAAAGGTCAAGGAAAGGGAAATAGTCTGTGTAATAGGAGCAAATGGAGCAGGGAAAAGTACCCTGCTTAAAGCGATAATGGGGGAAGTAAAAAGAGAAAGCGGAAACATTCTTTTTAATGGAGAGCCCCTACCTGATAGGGTCTATGAGGTGGTAGGATGCGGGTTGGCTTTAGTTCCAGAAGGAAGGAGAGTTTTCGCAAACCTAACGGTATATGAAAACCTACTTATGGGAGCTTTCCCAAGAAAAGAGAAAAAAGCCATAGAAAAAGACCTGGAATGGGTTTACTCTCTCTTTCCGAGACTTAAGGAAAGAGAAAATCAACTTGCAGGGACCCTTTCAGGGGGAGAACAGCAGATGCTTGCTATAGCTCGTGGCCTTATGAGAAAACCAAAGTTACTTCTTCTTGATGAGCCTTCCTTGGGTCTTGCTCCCATATTGGTCAAGGAGATCTTCAAGGAACTTAAGAAAATTAACGAAGAGGGCGTTACCATTCTATTAGTAGAACAAAATGCCAAACAAGCTTTAAATATATCTCACAGGGGATACGTTCTTCAAACGGGAAGAGTAGCCCTTGAGGGAACCGCAAGCGAGCTACTTCAAAAGGAAGAGCTTATAAGAAGCTATCTTGGGGAGGTAAAAAGGAAGGCATAAAAAAATTTAAAATAAGATGCCCAACAAACCACAGAAAAGAAGAAGCAGTATAGGATCGATTTTGAATTTAAAAAGAAGGAACAAGCACCCCAAAGATATCATAATTTGAACGGGACTAATTAAGATTAAGGGAGCAAAGGTATAAGCAGCAGAAGCCACTAAAGATACGGCTATTGGTCTAAGCCCCAAAAGCATCCCGGAAAAGAACTTATTATTCCTGTTCTTAAACATATAGCTACCGAGAAAATAGCTTATAAGAAACGGAGCTAAAACAACAGAAAAGGTAGATAAGACTCCTCCTAAGATTCCCCCAACCTTATATCCTATAAAGGTAGCCGCATTCAAAGCTATAGGGCCCGGTGTAGATTGAGATATAGATGCTATATCTAGAAACTCATCGATCGAAACCCAACCTCTAACCCTAACAAGCTCATGCATCATAACTTTTAATATACTGTATCCACCACCAAAACCCACAAGACCTATAGTAGCAAAAGAAATAATAAGATTTAAGAGAGTCATCAGGCTTTCCTCCTTAAGAGGCAGAAAGTAAGACCAAAGATCGCCCCTCCCGCAATAACAATAAAGGGGTTCAACTTAAAGATAGAAAGGGCTATAAAAGCTAAAACGGCTATTCCTAAGCTGATTTTGCTCCCTGTTGCTGACTTCCTCATACCAAAGAGAGCATATATTAAAACCGCAAACAAAGCAGGTCTCATACCATTTAAAAAGGATCTAACATAATGGCTTTCTCCATATTTAGTAAGCATGCTGACTATAAAAAGTATCGCTAAAAGAGAAGGAAGAACGGCTCCTAAAAGTCCTGTTAAAGCCCCCCTCCATCCCAAGAGGCACTTACCACACATAACTGAAACGTTAACCATTATAGGGCCAGGAAACCCTTGAGCAATGGATAAAACATCCATAAACTCCTCTTCGCACATCCACTTTCTTTTCTTGACGAGCTCTTCCCTTACAAGGGGGATCATCGCCCAACCTCCCCCAAATGTAAAGGCTCCTATCTTAAAGGTCGAAAGAAAGAACTTAAAAAGAGAAAGGTTTCCATTCAAGACAAAATGCCTCCCTTAAGAGTTGATTTAAAAGACCGCCTTATGATAATATAAGCCTTGAAAAAATCTTGTCAAGGGAGGAGAAGAAAAAAATGAAATATTTGATGCTTATTTTAGCCCTTTCATTGATATTCCTACCTATTTCTGAAGCTAAGGAAATCGAATTAATAGGAGCAGGAGCCACATTCCCCTATCCTTTGTATTCGAAGCTTTTTTCCGTTTATCACAAGGAAACAGGAGTTAAAGTAAACTACCAAGCGATAGGCTCTGGAGGAGGAATAAGACAGCTCATCAACAAAACCGTAGATTTTGGAGCCACTGACTCTCCACTAACGGAGGAAGAGCTTAAGGAAGCAGGATCCCCTATAGTTCACATACCAACCTGTTTAGGAGCACTCGTTTTATCCTACAATCTTCCTGGAAACCCGAAGATAAACCTAAATGGAAAAGTTTTGGCTGACATATACCTAGGAAAGATCAAAAGGTGGAACGACCCTGAAATAGCCAAGCTTAATCCCGGAGTTAACCTTCCCAATATGAATATTACAGTAGTCTATAGATCCGATGGGAGCGGAAGCACTTACATATTAAGCCAATATTTAAGTAAAATAAGCAGCGAATGGAAAGAAAAGGTTGGCGTTGGAAAATCCCTTAAGTGGCCAACAGGAATCGGAGGAAAGGGAAATCCTGGAGTGGCTGGGCTTATAAGACAAATTCCTGGCAGTATAGGCTATATAGAGTTTGTATACGCCCTTCAAAACAAAATGACTTATGCTTCCATAGAAAATAGGCATGGGAAATTTATCGAACCCTCTGTTGAAACCATCACAGCCTCCGCAAACGTGGACATACCTGAAAGCACTATCGTTGATTTAACCGACACAAGCTCACCAAACGGATATCCGCTAAGCAGTTTTACATGGATTATAGTATATAAAGAACAAAACTATGAAGGAAGGTCTATTGAGAAAGCAAATGAACTTGTCAAGCTTCTATGGTGGATAATACATGATGGACAGAAATACGCTGCCGAGCTCTCCTATTCCCCTTTACCGCAAAAAGCCATTGAAGCAGCAGAAAAGGTCATAAAATCTATAACCTATAACGGGCAATCTCTGCTTAAATAACTGCTCCTATTATAATATCGTTTACATTCGTCCCAGTGGGACCAGTAATCACCAAATCTCCACTAGCCTTCAAGGCATTATAGGAATCGTTATCTGAAAGCGCTTTCTCTGGATCAACCCCAGAGGAAAGCATCCTATAAAAGCTTTTCCCATCCACTATTCCTCCGGCAGCATCGGTGGGACCATCGGTCCCATCGGTGCCAACGGAAACTAAAGCCACGTTACTCTCTCCCTTGATGGCTATAGCTACTGAAAGGGCAAGCTCCTGAGCTCTTCCTCCCTTACCGCTTCCCTTAACGTGAACTACAGGCTCCCCACCTAAAACTATCATGCAAGGAGGAGATATAGGATTAGAGGATCTTTTGATCTCCTTAAGGATCTCAGCTATAAATCTACCTGCCTCAGAAGCCTCGCAATTAAGGGTTGAGGTTAAAAAGAGAGTCTTATATCCTAGTTCCTTAGCCTTATCCATAGCGTATTTACAGGCTAGACTAACACTACCTATTATCACACTCCTAACGTTATTAATTTCCTTAGGTGTATCTGGAATCTCACCCCTTGCTCCTCTTTCAATTATCTCCATAACAGCCGATGGCATCTTATCCATCAAGGAGTACTTATCTATGACCTTTAAAGCATCTTTATAAGTAGTCTCATCAGGATAAGCCGGACCAGAGGCTATCGAATCAAGTCTATCACCAAGAACATCTGAGAGAATAAGAGAATAGACAAAAGCAGGATAAACAGCTTGGGCAAACCTTCCACCCTTTACCCTCGATATGTGCTTTCTAACGGTATTCATCTCTACTATATCAGCTCCTGACTTCAAAAGGAGCTCATTAACCTTCTTCAAGTCCTCAAGGCTAACCCCTTCCATGGGAAGCTCAAAGAGAGCGGAACCTCCACCAGAAACAAGGAACAACAGATTATCACCTTCTTTTAATTCACCTGCCAGCCTCAAAGCCTTCTCAGTAGACAAAAGGGTATTTTCGTCAGGAATCGGATGTCCCGCCTCGTAAACTTCTAGGCCTTCTATATCCCCAAGAGAGTGCTTATATTTAGTTATAACTATCCCTCTTTTAACCTTATCTTTAAGCTTTTCCTTAGCGGCCTTAGCCATCCTCCAAGCAGCCTTACCTATAGCAACTAAATATAAATTATCAAGCCTATCTATCCTTTCCCTCTCTATAGCTTCTTCCACCGCCCTATCGGGAAGAACCCTCCGAACGGCAAAGTCCACAACCTCAAGAAGATCCTCCCTTAAACCCATAGAGATCACCTCTCAACTGCCTTTAGGCGTTCTTGACGGTTTACCAAGGTGAAAGCCTTGAGCATATCGCACATTCAACTTCTTTAAAGCTTCAACCATCTCAGCGTTTTCAACATGCTCAGCTATAACCTCTATCGACATTCCTTTGAAAAACCTAACTATGCCCTCGATTATCATTTTTGCCCTAGAGCTTACAGTAATCTCACGAACGAGATTCCCAGCTATCTTCACAAAATATGGATCGAGATACCTAATATAAAGGAAAGAGGAAAAACCGCTTCCAAAGTCATCTATTGCCAACCTTATACCTAACCTAGCAAGTTCCTTTACAAAGCTTATCACAGCCCCAAGATCTCTTGCAGCTCCCTTCTCCGTGATCTCTATAACCACGCTCCTAGGGTCAACACCATACCTTTCAATAGCGTTAGTTAAAAATCCGATTGTCTCCGTATTCTCAATCTCCCGAACGGAAAGATTAATAAAGATAAGTTTATCTCTTAATGGATCGACTACTTTCTCAGCAAAGGCATGTTCGATAATTTTCCTACCTAGATCAAAAATGAGTCCCGTCTTTTCCGCCGTCTCTATAAAAAGAGCAGCAGGAAGAGGTTTACCCTCCCTATGTATGCGAGCTAAGACCTCATAACCGATGATTTCTCCCGTTCCCAAATCAACAACAGGTTGATAATAGGGAAGGGCAGAAACACCATCGATCTCCTTCAAGGCCTTCTGCAATAAGACAAAATATTCATGAAAGGCAACAGGAACCTCGAAATCCTCTCTCTTTACATCTTTCGCAAAACAAACCTTACTTCCACCCCTTCGCTTAGCGCAACTACAAGCAAGCTCTGCCGCAAAAAGAAGATCATCCATCGCCTTCCCATCCTGAGGAAACCGAGCAATTCCAATGCTTCCTGTAACGGAAATTCCCTCCTCAACCAAAAGCTCTAGCTTCATAGAAGAAACCCTATCTTTAATTATGCTAGCCTTAGAGAATAAAAAGGATGGATCAGAGTTCTTAAAGATAATCCCAAATTCATCCCCTCCAATACGACCTATGGCAGTAGCATCGCTCATCTCCTCCCTCAAAATGTAAGCCACATTTACCAAAATCATATCTCCCAAAGCATATCCATACATATCGTTAATTAAACTTAGGTTATCTAAGTCCAAGTAGAGAAGCCCAAAACCACTACCTACCCTTTTCTCAATCTCCTCAGAAAGCACCTTACCAAACCCATGGCGATTCAAAAGCCCTGTAAGAACATCCATCGTTAAATATTTTTCAATTAAACTACGCTCTTTAGCATTTAAAGCATAGTAAAACAAAAAGTTTAACAAGAGTCGATTTAACTCTTGAAGGAATAGACTTCCCTCCCTCGAAAGGCTAGCATTTCTTAAGAAATCACTTAACAAACGATTTGCAATCTCTAAATGCAAATTAAGAACTCTATCTTGAGGAATACGCAATGCATAAATTATGGCTCCTAACCTGCTAAAATTTAAAAAACCTCTTCTTCTTTTCCCCCATCAGTTAAGGATAAAAGCGCTTTCTTCAAAACCTCCGCCTCATCGCTATTTAAATCTCTATTTAAAACATCCCTAAAAATCCTATTAAACCCTAGGACGTATTCCCTTTCCAAGAGCTCTAAAATATACCTATTTCTTTCGCTTCCCTTCCAGTTACTTTCCAGACTCAAGGCTCACCCCCCTAAATCCGAATAAAACAGCACCATGTTTTTCCCTCGCCTTTTAGCCTCATACATAGCTATATCAGCAAACCTTATCAATTCATCTAGACTTGAAGGGTTATCATCTGGAAAGGATGAGACTCCTATACTTACGGTAATACTAATCTTTTTATTAGTAAATTCACTTTCTGAAATACGCTTTCTTATCCTCTCGAGAGGAACCATTGCCCTCTCCTTATTAGTTTTCACAAGGAGTATCAGAAACTCTTCCCCACCGTATCTAATCACTGCATCCCCTGATCTAACGCTTCCTCTAATGATATCACTAACCTCACGCAGTAACCTATCCCCCAGCGGATGTCCATAACTGTCGTTCACGCTCTTAAAATTATCTATGTCAAGCATGGCTAAAACAAATGGCTCTCTAGTTTTATTAGAGGTTACCCAAGCTCTGGTTAAAACCTTCTCCATGCCGATTCTATTATAAAAGCCGGTAAGCTTATCGATCTCAGCGCTCTCCTTAAGATAAGCAACCAGGGTATCAGAGATAACTAAAATTTGCGTTAAAAACTCCGTCGCTCTTTTTATATAAAGCCAAGAAACACAATCTGTATCGCTATTTAAGTTTAAGAGTCTCTTAAGACTACTGATATGAATGTCTACTATGTTAGTTGCCTCCAGGTTAGAAATATCCAAAAGCTCAATCAAGGTCTCATAGGCCTCATATAAGACCCTTTCATCTCCTCCCTCTAAAACATACTTCTCTAAATACCTCTGGTATTCTTCCTCGAAGCCTCGCTTTCCGTTACCCATTTTCACTCCAACCCCTCTTAACTAAAACAACTGTGGCATCATCCTCTTTTACTCCAAACCTCTCTAAAATAAAGCTCGCTAAATCCTCCACCTTGGTTTTAACTATCTTTTCAAAACTTATACTGTCTAAAAAGCCTCTTTTAACCCCATCAGTGCAAATCACTAAAGCAAAGGTCAAAGGAAGATCCTCCAAGAATATCTTAGGTCTAACAAGAGTCTTACCTAATATACCATTAGTTCGCGTTAAAACCTTTAAGGATGAGGATGTAAAAAGAAAAGAGTTTATATCACCGAAACTTATATAACTTAGCCTTTTCTTATAAAACATACCTATAAAAGCTACCCCACCTCGCGTTCCCCGGAAGACCCTTTCAAGACCAAGATATACGCCCCAGATATCAACCTCGGGTATCTCCTCAAGAACCCTCCTTGCCTCCTCAGCTAAAGCTGCTGCTCCTGGTCCATGACCCAAAACGTCAATAACGCAAACAAAGTATCCCCCTTTCACCCTTTTATAAAAAGCGAAATCACCGCTTTTTTCTTCCGAATAGCGAGGCCTTGAAGCGACACCTATATCGAGCAAAAAGTCACCTTCCTCCCCTTGTCTTAAATCTATCTCTGCCTCAAACACCATACTTCCATCAGGTTTAATCCTCTCCTTAAAGCTAGTGCTGTATTCCCTCGCAATCTTAAGCCCAACACCCAAACTACCCTTAACAGAGGAATATTCAGACCTCATAGCTGAAACAATTACAATCTTATTACCTTCACGCCTAACAGAGATGCTACCACCTTCGGCATATTTGAGAATATTCGTGGCAAGCTCTCTCGAGATCAAAAGGATAGAAGAAATGATATTATCACTTAAGGAAAGTAAGTTAAGAAACCTCCTTAATCTATACTCTAGTATAAAAAGATCCGCTTCAACCCCAATACTAACTCTTATTTCGCCGCTCAAATTCGTCTCTTCCCCTTTTCAACTATAACAACCGTTCCCTTCCCTACTTCCGAAGCTATAAAAAAAGAATCCATCAGCCTCTTTATCCCTGAAAGACCCAAGCCGAGGCTTCTTTGAAAGGTCGTATACCCTCTACTTAAAGCTTTCTCAACATCAGGTATACCAGGACCCTCATCGTAGGCGACAACCTCCAATATTAATTCATCATCCCGATACTTCGTCCTTGCATATATATACCCTTTCTTAGCGTATCTATATATATTACGAGCAAGCTCCGAAACGGCTGTTGCTACCTTTGTCACATCAGCAAGAGGAAAACCGCTCTTCTCTGCAAAGCTTTTTATCATCTGTCTTGCCAGATAGATATCATTCTCACTCTCTATCCTAACAACAAGCTCATAATCCTCCACCTTTATCTTAACATCCCCAAATCGAACCCTATACTCTTCAAGCATAGCCTATGCTCACCGACCTATCACTCTCAATAGCTCCTACTCAAGACCTCGATAGCCTTATCTAAGCTACTTACAGTAAATATGCTCTTAAAGGATATACCTATCTGAGCAAGGGTAAGCGCCACGTGCGGCTTAATACCACATAGGGCCATGTAACAACCCATGGCTCTCAACATTAATGAGGTCTCTATAAAAACATAAGACATGTAGCTATCTATAACATCTAAAGCGCTAACATCTATAATAACTCCCTTTATATCTCTCTGGCTTATTCTATCAAGGATATCCCTTTGTAGATTATCTACCTCTTTATCACTAAGCTCCCTTTGCAAGGGGACAACAAGATAGTCCTTAAAGCCTATTATAGGAGCAATTCCGCTCATAAGCTTATGTCTCCTTCTCAGTACCTTGCCTAATGGTAGAATCTATCTCTAACTCCTCCATACGCTTTCTCTCCCTCTCCATCTTTCTTATAGCGTATTGAAGAGCGCTCTCCAAATCCCTCTTCACAACCACCATACTAAAATCTATATTAAGCTTAACAAGGGTATGCGCTATTTCAGGCTTTACGCCACATAAAACCACATCACCGCCCAAAAGCTTAACAGCCCCAAACATCTCTATTAGGAAACCACCTACAAAAGTGTCAATCATTGGAACACCTGTTACATCTATAATAACCACCTCAGCCTTGCTCTCCTCAATCTTTTTAAGCAATCTTTCCACAAGAGTTTGAGCTCTCTGACTATCAAGAGTTCCTATTAAGGGAACCAGAAGAACATCTTTCCACAAGTGAACGATAGGAGTAGAAAGCTCAGACAGAACTTCACCTAACTCCTTTATCTTCCTTTCATCTTCCCTTCTCTTCTCAGCCAAAGCCTCTATCAAAACATCGTAAATATCGACAAGAGGAAAATCGCTTATCTCTGAAGCCATGCTTTTAAGGCCTAAGGAGATCCTTCTTTCCTCAATTAATCCCAAAAGGGCTAAGATTGATGATTTAACCCTCTCCTTAAAATCCTCCCTACCATAGGTCTCAGCAATGGTAACTAATAACTCTCTCCATGATTCCCATTCCTTCTTGGAAGCCGCTAATCTTTCAGCCAAACTATCAAGCTTTGAGATTATAACATTCTTCAACATTTAACTCCCTCCAAACTTGAAAAATCTTACCTTTATTTTATCAAAAGTAAAAAACTCTAACAATAGAAATTAAACCTTATCCTATGTTATAATTCTTCATTATGGAGGAGCTTATCGAAAGAATAAAGCTCGAGGGAAAGGTTATAGGAGATGACATCCTCAAGGTAGACAGCTTCCTTAATCACAGAGTAGATTCGATCCTCCTTAAGAAGATTGGCGAAAGGTTTGCAAGAATATTTGAAAGCGAAAGGGTAAGCTTGGTTTTAACTGTTGAATCTTCGGGTATTCCTCCTGCTTTATTCACCGCCTTTTATTTAAATGTACCACTTATTTTCGCAAGGAAGAAAAGGCCTATAACCCTAGATGGAAGGGTATTTGAAAGGAAGATAGTCTCAAGAACGAAGCTCAATGAGGTCACAATATCCCTATCAGAGGAATACATCAAAGAGGGGGAGAGGGTTCTTATAATAGATGACTTTCTAGCCACAGGTGAAACCATAAAGGCGCTTTGTGAAATGGTCGAAGAGGCTAAAGGCAAAGTAGTGGGTATAGGAGTATGCATAGAAAAGGTCTTTCAGAGAGGAAGGGAAACCCTCAAAGGATATAAAGTGGAGTCGCTTGCTAAAGTAGAGTCCCTAAATCCGCTTATAATCAGGCCATGAAGTTTAAGGTAGAGGTTTTAAATTTTGAAGAACCGGTAGATTATGAAAGATGCCTCAAAATACAAAGAGAGCTCTTAAGAAGGGTAGAAAGCGAAGATCTCGGCTTTCTCCTCCTTCTGGAACATGAGCCAGTATTTACCCTTGGGAAAAGAGCCAAAAGAGAGCATATACTCGTTCCTGAAGAGGTTCTCAAAAAGGAAGGAATAAAGGTTGTTGAAACTGATAGAGGAGGAGACATCACTTATCATGGTCCAGGACAGCTTATATCTTACCCCATAATTCCCTTAGACTGTAGCGTAAAGGAATATGTATGGAGACTTGAAGAGATAGTTATAAGGGTTCTTGAAGAGTATGGGATAAAGGCAACTCGTAAAGAAGGTTATCCAGGGGTTTGGATAGACGAAAAAAGAAAGATAGCTTCCATAGGAATAGGGATTAAAAGAAGCGGAAAGAAGTGGATAAGCTATCACGGAACAGCTTTCAATATAGATCCCATAATGAGGCACTTCCTATTCATAACCCCATGCGGGCTAACCGGGATTGAAATGGTATCGATCAAAAGCCTCGTCAGAATATCTCCTCCTATTAGCAAGGTAAAAAAACAATATTTAGAAGCATTTAAGACTCTATTCCCTTTTCATGAAGTTTTAGAAGAATGTTAATGATATAATAGTAATTGAGCCTATTATACAAAACTTTAGGAAAGCGAGTGAAGAGAATGAGGAGAAAGTTTGAGGCGATCTCAAAGTCGTTATTTTGGGTATCCATACTAGTAATCGCCGGGCTTCAAGTGGTCGTCTTCTACTCAGTTATAATGCGATACCTATTCAGAAGACCTCCTTACTGGTCGACAGAGGTAACAGAGCTAATGATAATTATGTTAACTTTTCTCGCCATAGCTGAGGTAGAGAGGCTTGATAAACACATAAAGTTCAGCTTATTTGTGGATTGGTTACCACCGAGAAAGAAATGCATAGTAAACCTAATAAACATACTTATAGCTTTAGCCTTCATAGCTTTAATGGTTTGGGAAGGAGGAAAGGCAACTTGGCTTGTGTATTCTAAGGGAATGAGAGTTCCTTCGCTTTTAAGAACCCCGTTATCGCTGATCTATGTATTCCTACCGATAGGAGCTGGAGCTTTAGGAATCCAACTTGTGATAAGGTTCTTAGATGAGCTAGAAAAGCTTAGGGAGGGGAGAGCATGAGCTTCGATACTATAACCATAATAGCCTTATCAGCACTTTTACTTTTCATGGCTATTGGAGCACCCATATTTATCTCACTAGGATTTGCAGGTGCCATAGGAATATATTTGGTGAGCGGAACAAAAGGGCTATTCCAGATACCGGCTTCCATAACTTCCCAGCTTTATAGCTTCCTGCTTGTGGCCATTCCCCTTTACGTTCTAATGGGTGAGCTAATCTTCGTTAGCGGTATAGGTAGAGACATATATAACGCTTTTAGTAAATGGCTAAACAGGATACCAGGAGGATTAGCTATAGCCACCATATACTCCTGCGCCCTCTTCGGTGCCATGTGTGGAGTTAGCATCGCTGGAGTCGCAGCTATAGGAACGATGGCCATACCTGAAATGCTTAAAAGAGGCTATGATAGAAAGCTTGCTGCGGGAGCAGTAGCTGCACCTGGAGCTTTAGCTGTCTTAATACCACCAAGCATATCATTCATAATTTACGGTTCCCTCTCTGGGGAATCGGTCGCAAAGCTATTCATAGGGGGAATAGTTCCAGGGTTAGTTCTTGCTACCATGATGGCGGGATATGTGCTTCTGGCCGTATTGAGAAATCCAAGCTTAGCCCCAAGAGAGTTCACCGAGGTTAGCCTAAAGGAAAAGCTAGCATCACTTAAAAGGCTTTGGGTCGTAATATTGTTAATAATCTTCGTTCTAGGTTCCATCTATACCGGAATAGCTACACCAACTGAGGCAGCATCCATAGGAGTAGCTGGAGCTCTAGCTGTAACTATAATCTATAAGACATTGACCTGGAAAAAGCTTCTAACCGTATTATCAAACTCCGCAAGAATAAGCGCATCACTGCTTATAATCTTGGCCTGCGCTTTCACCTTTAGCCAATTCCTGAATCTAGTAAGGCTACCGGAGAGGATCGCAAAGTGGGCTACAAGCGTCCAGGTCCCTGGAATAGTCGTAATACTTATATTCATGGGAGTATTAATACTTTTAGGGTGCATAATAGACGGAGCTTCTTTGATAATAGTCACTACCCCTATAATGCTTCCAGCGGTCAAAGCCTTGGGCTTTGATCCACTATGGTTTGGGATACTCATGGTACTAAACGTAGAGATAGCGGTAATAACACCGCCGGTAGGTCTTAATCTTTATACATTAAAGAGCATAGCGGAAGATCTACACATAAACGAGATAATCAGGGGAACGGCACCTTACATAATAGTTGAGATATTATGCTTGTTATTGTTTGTATTCTGGCCATCCCTGGCCTTATGGCTACCAAGCACTATGAGATGAAAGGAGGTGAAGAAAGTGAAGAAAGGCTATGTATTAACAACCCTCATATTACTAAGCCTGATCCTCGGAAGTAGCGCTATAGCCCAAGTGATAAATATGAACGTAGCATCCCATGTAACGCCTGGATATAAGGATCTTTTACCTCCAGAGGAAGCTTTTATTGAAGATGTCAACGTAGCAGGAGAAGGTAAGGTCAAACTTAACTTCTATCATTCCGAAACCCTACTTAAGGTTAACGAGCTTATACCAGGCCTTGAAGCTGGAACTGCAGATATAATCTTTCACACCACATCTCACACAACAGGGAGCTGGCCCATAATGGGCGGACCATCCTTACCGTTCCTCTTCAAGAGCGACCTAGACATTAACGAAAAGCTTAAGATAGGCCAACCGCTCTTTAACCTCATGCAAAAGATCATGTTGGAAAAGCATAAAATAGTATTCCTGGCCTATGGCGCTATACCTTCTCAATATCTATGGACCTCTAAGAAACCCGTTAGGAAACCAGAGGATATAAAGGGAATGATAATAAGGGTGGGAGGAGAAGCTGAGGCAGAGGCCATTAAAGCTCTAGGGGGTTCACCGGTATTCATGTCCTCAGGAGAGCTTTATGAAGCCTTGCAGAGAGGAACCATAGACGGACTCATAGCATATCCTGGAACTATTGGTGGAAGATCGCTTCACGAGGTCCTCAAATACTGTACAAAGATACCATTAAGTGCCTATGGAAGAGGTATATATATGAAGAAAGAAACTTGGGATAAGCTTCCGGGAAGCGTAAAGCGCATCATAACCCTTGCAGCATATAAATACGATTACCTTCACCTTAAATATGCAGAGGCAGCTCATGAACAAGATGTTTGGCCCAAAGTCAAAGCTAAAGGAATAGAGATCATCGAACCAACAGAGGAAGCGATAAAGCAGTTTAGAGAAATCTGTAAACCCACCTGGGATAGCTGGATAAAGAAGGTTGGAGAAGATATAGGTAAGCAATTTATAGAGCTCGCAACGAAATAGAAAAAATAAAAGGGGTGGGATTTAAATCCCACCCCTTAAAATTATATAATATTAAGCATGAGGAAACCAAGTTGGATAAGAAAAAGCCTACCTCAGGGAGGTAAGGTAGAATATACAAGAAGAATATTGAGAGGTTGCGGCCTTAACACTGTATGTGAAGAGGCGAAGTGCCCCAACCTAGGAGAATGTTTTTCAAGAGGAACCGCAACATTTTTAATTCTTGGTGATATATGCACAAGAAACTGCTCTTTCTGTGCAGTGACAAAGGGAGAACCTTTACCTGTTGATGAAAACGAGCCCTTAAGGATAGCTCAAGCAGTTAGAGAGTTTAGGCTAAGATATGTGGTTATAACCTCAGTAACAAGAGATGATTTAGAAGACGGAGGAGCAGAAGTTTTTGAGAAAACTATAAGAGAAGTTAAAAAGATAGAGAGTGTAAAGGGAATTGAGGTTCTAATCCCAGACTTTAAGGGGGATGAAAAGGCTCTCGCCAAAGTAGTTAATTCATCTCCAACGGTGATAAATCACAACCTTGAGACAGTTAGAAGACTTTACCCTAAGGTGAGACCTCTAGCTAACTATGAAAGGTCTCTCACCTTACTGAAAAAAATCAAAGAGATGAATCCTAAGATAATAACAAAGTCCGGAATAATGGTAGGACTCGGTGAAGAGAAAGAAGAGGTAATAGAGCTGATGAGAGATCTAAGAGAGGTAAATTGCGATATCATAACCTTAGGGCAGTACCTTCAACCCACAAAAGATAACCTTCCCGTCGAAAGATTTGTAACCCCAGAGGAATTCAAGGAATATGAAAAAATAGCTTATACTTTAGGATTTAAACTAGCCTTCTCCGCTCCCTTGGTTAGAAGCTCATACAAAGCTGAGGAGTCGCTAAATCTCCTTAATGAAAAGTGGTAGAGGTCAAAAGAGGCTCTGCCGTAAACCATAAGCTCGCTCACAAGCCTACCTGTCACAGCTGAAAGACATATTCCATCCCCTTCATGGCCACAAGCTAAGACTAAGCCATCAATATCGTCTATTATAGGTAAGCCATCAGGCGTCCAAGGTCTTAAACCCGCAAAGGCCCTTATAACCCTTAAACCCCTTAAGAAGGGAAAGGCCTCTATCGCGGTTTGAGCTATTCTCTCAAAAGCTGATGAAGTTACCCTTCTATCATAGCCTACAAATTCCCTTGTAGCCCCTATAAGAAAGCTACCATGATGGGTTTGCTCCAAGGCCAAACCCTCTTTCCCTCCAGTGTCCACACCATATTTAGCAACGATATATCTACTTGAGAGGATGGTGTGATTTATGGCTCTCTCAACTGGTTCAGTAACAAGAATTTGTCCTCTCCTAGGCTTTATAGGTATCTTTACTCCCAAGGTAACAGGAATTAAAGGAGACCATGCCCCAGCAGATAAAACCACCCTTTCGGACTCGTAACTCCCAATAGAGGTTGTAACTTTAAAACCATCTGAGGCTCTTCTTTCAATTCTTAAAACTTCCTCTCTCTTTAATTCCGCTCCTCTTAAGCAGGCACCCTCAAAGAAAGCATAAGTTAGGTAAATAGGATTGGCCTGACCGTTCTGAGGGGACCTAACCGCTCCCACAATCTTCGGAGACAACAAGGGTTCAAACCTACGAGCTTCCTTAGCATTTAGGAAATCTATCTCAAGATCGGTGGTTCTCTTTTGCTCGCTCACGAATTTCTCCATAAACGGGACATAACCTTGGTCCTCTATTATCACCATACCTGGTATCTCCCGAAACTCTATATCCAAGGGAAGCTCCCTTGACAAGCCCTTAAGCATGGAAAGGCTTTCCAAAGCAAGCTCAAGGTGTATTCCTCCCTTTTTCGATAGAACCGATAATATACCATCACAGGAACCTGATGCTCCTCCCGCTATACCGCTTTTCTCGATTATAAGTAATCTACATCTCTTTAAAAGGGAGAGATGATATGCAATAGAGCAGCCTATAACACCACCACCAACTATAATTACGTCATAAACGCCCATTTCCCAATCACCTTCGATTCCAGAATTTTAAAAAGCTCGTCCTCCTCCCTTAACACATCTATACAAGGAACATGAACTTCCTCAATCAAAAGCTTTTTAAGAGAACCTAAATCAACCATAGCAAGCCTGAAACCCTCAACCCTTTTTTCAGGATAGTATGGATTTAGAGTAACGCAAAGTAACTCAGGCCTTCTTAATACAAATATCTTAACCTTGTTGAGCAATTCAAATAAGGTCTCGTAATCGCTTACTAGAAGCAGATGAAACGGGGATTCCACAACTATCTCCCTCTCTTTATACTTCTCTAAAAGCTTAAGCTCTATGGGGCCAGAAAGAAAGACCCTATCCTCAGCCTCTCCCTTAGGAAGAGCTAAGGCTTTACAAATAGCCTTAGCCTCTAATAGGAGCTCCTTAAGATCCCTGCTACGCGATGCTCCCGTAGCTAAGATAATATAATCAACATGTTGAAAGGGAACCATGCGATTTATAGCACCATCAACTAAGAGAAATTTAGGGTCATAGCTCTTTAAGACATCTTTAACCTCAAGTAAGGCATCGCTACTATTCGGCCCTACCAAGGGGACCCTGCCCGAGCTTTTAACTCTATATATCCCTAAGGGACCAAAGGTGGTTTCGATCCTCGTTTCACTTAAAAGAACAAGCTTAGCGGTGGAACGCCATACTACTTCCTTACTAGTCACCACTAGGATCCCCTCATCTACAACCACCTTAGGCTTAGGAAGACCCGTTATATGATCTAAATCCTCACCATCGAAACCTATGCTAGTTACGGCTATACTACCGAAGCCCCATAAGCACCTTAATACTGCATTTAAGACTGTGGTTTTCCCAGTATTTTTAGCGGTGCCAAACACCCCTAAACTAAGCATCGTGAAACTGAGCCCCTTCCCACCCTACCAGGGTTGGCTCCTTCTTCTCTTGTCCCCAAAAGGCCCTCGTAAAGAGAAGAAAGAAAATCCCCCCTTCTTGCTATCTCTTCCAAAGTCTTCAAGATTCCCTCTTTAATGGCCTCCTTGAAGCTTTTAGCCCTACAAGTAGGCTCAAACTTGACCTCTCCCAAGAATCTAAAAGCCTCCTTAAGGGCTCTTAAAGTATCTATCCTTGAGCTTGAAGTTATCGCTCCCCTTGAATAAGCCTCATCAGTTGAAGCTATGGTTATAGCATCAAGGTTAAGCGATTTGGCTAACCCAGCATGAAGCGCAGTAGTTAAAGCTGACTGGACCCTTTCTTCAGTATGAGTCATAAACCCAATAGGTTCACCAGCCCATATGGGAGCATCTATTATCTCCCTTAAGGCCCAAATTTTGGCCACATTATAGTCCACGTAATTATCTTCCATATAGCCACTTATCATAACATCAGGAGAGTAACAGAAAAGAGGCTTTAAAATTGGCCTAGCCCCAAGCTTAAGACCAAGGTAAGCTACAACAAGCATGCCAGCGAAAGCTTTATAGGCTGGAACACCTCCAAGCTCTTCATTAGTAGGGATATCAAAGGGAAGATTAAATCTTGCCGCAAGCCTTATAGCATAAACCCCATCTACAAGAAGCCTCTCGGGATCGGTTCCCCCATTTAAAGAACCGTAAACCATGTTGATCTTGGTTAGATCAGCTCCCACATAAGCCGCAAGAAGAACCGTCTCTGGCGTATTCAATCCCCTATGAGCCCTAACGCTCCACAAGGTTGATTCCCCCAGGAGAGACTTAATAAGCTTTAGGTTCTCAAGGGTCACTATCGTACCATCTTCCTCATGAGACAGGACTCCCTCCAGTAAACCCTCTACCCTCGCTCCCCAAGAGGGATCAAAGTGAAGAAAGCCGTCAGCCCCCCACGCCTCACAAACCTTTATATGCATACCATCCATAAAGGGACATCCAGTTCCATACTGAACAAAGACCAAGGGCTTACTCATCGATGCCAGCGAAGATCCCACCGGAACAGTTAGCCCATCTATAAAACGCTTAAATTTGCTTACCTCCTCTGTTCCCACCAGTCTAACCTTCTTGGGGATCTCTCCTCTGGTATAAAAGCTTTTTACAGGCTCCTCACAGAGATCTATATAATCCTTAAGCGCATCCGTACCCGAGAGCATCCTTTCCCTAACTTTTGCCCTTTCCACCCCAGGAGAGCATTTACCAGAGGCCCACTCAATGATCTGAGCCGCTATATCCTCCAAAGGCTTAAAAAAGGCTTCATCAAGAAGCCTATAGCTATAACCCTCAGTTATGTCTCTCTTCTTTCTCTCATTCTCACAGATCCTTCTCTTCACAGGTCTACCTTCCACATAGGCTATAACCTCTTCCCATTCCGTCCCCTCACCGAAACCGGCATCATACCCAAGCTCGGCAGCGAGCTCTTTGGTTATAGCTTTACCGCCAACTATAACTTTACACCCTTTTCTCAATCCAGCAGCATCGAGAAGATCTATGAACCTCCCTAAGACCTCAGCCGCACCATATCCAACAGTTCTACTCACCATTATCACAGAAGGCTTCTCAAGCCTACATATTTCTACTACCTCTTCCACTTTCATGTCAGGCGGAAGCAAGACAACCTCATGCCCATTCTTCAAAAGCTCTCTCCTAAGCATCTTTAAAGCTACATCATGAACCGGATCAAGGGGAACCATCAAAATCCTCATTCAACCTCATCCTTTAAAAGCCATGAGTATTTATCTCCAGGCCTATAAATATAAGCACGAAGCCTTACCCTCGCGACAAAACCCTCATGCTCTACAAAAACTATATCAGCATCCTTAAATCCGAGAGAGCCTAAAAGGTCAATCCCTATCTTTTTTGCTTCCTCCTCGCTCTTTGCAAAAACCGTAGTTTCGATATCAAGCGCATCCATCAATCTATCGACCATCAAAACCCATCACCCCCCACCCTATAGAAACCTAAACCGTCTTGGAAACCCCCCTCTTCAAAATAGCTCGATTAAAGATGAAATAGCCTAATCCTATAATAGCTATAAGAGAGGCTATAGTTCCCCGGGGAAAACCTGGAACAGTGGAGAAAAGAACGAGCATAGCCAAAATCCCAAAGGATAAAGCTCTTTCAAGAATAGTTAATCTCTTCCTGAAGTAACCAGCTATCCCTATAGAGATAACCAAAGATATAGCAGTCATAAGAACAATAACCGTAGCAATTTCAGTGAGAGAACCTCTCAAGAGTAAAGCATCATTGTAAACGAAGATATATCCAACAAGATAACCTGTAATAGCAAGCTTCCAGCTAACAAAACCCACCTTAATAGGGTCTGTCCCAGCAATCGATGCAGCACAGTAAGAAGCTACACACACAGGCGGTGTAACCTCAGAAAGCTTAGCAAAATACAAAGCAAACATATGTGACTTAAGAGGATCTATACCCATCTTAAGTAAGGCTGGTCCCGCTATCGTAACAGCTATAACATAGGCGGGTGTAGTCGGAAGGCCCATACCAAGTATGAGACAAACCACCATAACCAAGATTAAAGCTAAAAGAAGGTTCCCACCGGAGAGAGTCGCTACCACCGAAGCTAAACCTAATCCGAGGCCAGTATGAGTTAATATGCTAATTACCATACCAGCTCCAGCGCAGGCTAAAGCAACTATTATCATATTCTCAGCTCCATGCTCTAACGAGCGAACAAACTTTTTAGGCGTCATAAAGGTATCTCTCTTTAAAAAGCTTATAGCTATAGATATCCATATGGAATAATAAGCGGCCATAAATGGAGAATATCCCTTAATTAAAAAGTAAACTAATCCGATGGCTGGTGCAATTAAGTATGTATCGCGAGCGAGCTCCCGCCACGTGGGAAGCTCCTCCTTCGGCATACCTTTAAGGTTATCCCTTAATGCCACATAGTGAACGGTAAAACCTAAAGCAACGTAATAAAATATCGCTCCAAGCAAAGCTGCAGCGCATATCTTTATATAAGGAATATTAGTAAGCTCAGACATAACAAAAGCAGCGGCCCCCATCACAGGTGGCATAAATATGCCTCCCGTTGAGGCCACAGCTTCAACAGCACCAGCAAACTCAGGCTTGTATCCAAGCTTCTTCATCATAGGTATGGTGAAGCTTCCCGTAGCGTAAACGTTACTTGCCGCCACCCCGCTTATGGAACCAAAGAGCCCGCTCGCTAAAACAGCTATCTTAGCTGGTCCACCAGGCCCCATCCCCGCTATTCTAGCAGCTATCTTAGTAAGGTAATCTCCCACCTTTGTTGACTCCAAGAAAGAGCCAAAGATGACAAACAAAGCTACAACCGTGGCGGAAATACCTGTTATCGTACCATAAATCCCGCTATCGGTTATTAAATAAAACATCTCAACAAACTTCCCCAAGGATAAAGGCTTAGAGTGAAAAACCCCTGGAAGATAGGGAGCTACATAAAGATATCCTATTAAAATCAGCAAAAGCATGGCCATAGCCGGAACAACCGCTCGCCTTATAGCCTCCAAAAGAAGCGCTATGTTGAGTAGCCCTAAAATAATCTGCAATGGAGTAACAGGATCAACAAACTCAAATCTGGTATTTAAGGCATCGTTAAAGATTATGAGATAAATAGGTGGTAAAAGAGAAAGGCCTGCAAGAAAGGCATCAGAGAGGGTAAACTTATCTCTGGGAGATCTTTTAGTCGCCGGATAAAGAAGAAAAGCTAAAGGCAAAAGCAAAAGAAGATGAACTCCTCTCTGATATCTTGGTTGTAAAACCCCTGTAGTAGCAGTATAAAGATGAAAAAGGGCGGTGGCAACAAGCCACGCGCCCACTAAATATCTTTGCCATCCCGATAGATTCCTCACAGAAGTACATCCTCCTATTTCATGTAACCCTTTTCCTTATAGTACTTCTCTGCTCCAGGATGAAGAGGAACAGCTATGTTTTTCCAACCAACCTTGGGATCGAAGGTCTTATTAGCAGGATGAGCCGCATGAACCTCTTGAATATTCTCACAAAGGATCTTCGTAATAGCGTATACCACCTCATCAGGAACATCAGCCCTGACTAAAAGCTCTCCAGCGGTAGCTACAGTGGGAACATCCTTGTCCTGCCCCTTATAGGTTCCAGCAGGTATAACGCAAAGTCCAGTCTCACGAGGAACGGTACCAAGCTCCTTGCTTATAGCATCAATGCACTCATCGGAAACAGCTAAAAGGACAGAATCACGAGAGACAAACATCTCAGTGACAGCTGCGGCAGGCAAAGAAAGATGAGTTATAACAAAGTCTACATGACGATCCTTATAGTTACTTACCATATCAGCATAAACGGCATGGAAGTAATCTCCTCCAGCCTTTTTGATATCCTCAAGGGTTATCCCATAGAAAGCGAAGATCCTCTCAACAATAGGGAGATCAGATGTCCCTTTCATAGGGACGGCAACCCTTACAGGCTTTCCAGCCTTTATCATGTCCACAAGCTCCTTAACCGTCTTTATACCCTTATCAGCCGCAGCCACAAAGTGAATGTGATAGTAACCAAAGTATCCGCCTATAGCTCTTATTTTAGAACAGGGTTCCTTATAAAGAGGTTGAAGCCCTTGATAAGCCATCTTATCCACGAAGGTTATACCCCATCCAAGGTCAGCTTCACCTGATGAAACCCTCATCGGATTAACTACTCCTCCACCAGGGACAACTTTGATAGTTATCTTGGGCTCCTTTTGATTAATCAAAGAAGCCAAAGCACCTGCCTGAGTATACCAACCTCCTCCGACTCCACCAGCTACCCACGTTAAGGTAACGGGCTTAAGCTCCTGAGCTAAGGCAAGTCCACCGAAACACAAGGAAAGCATCAATGCCACAATACCGAAAACCTTACCTCTTATCATGTATCTACACCTCCCCATTAGAGTATTACTTCTAAGCTTATATCAATTTAGCGTATTTTGCAACTATCTCTATAAGCTTGACCAAACCCCTTATCGCAAGCCTCATTCTGTCTTCAATAAGATTTCCATCTTCATCCGTAGTGCCAAGGCCAGGAGAGATAAAGATATTCGCATCATAGGCTATAGTTGGAATTATACCCATTTGAGAAAGACCGCTCTGAAGAATGTTAGTACCAGAATACATATCCTCTATAGAGAATATGGGAAGGCCGATACCATCAACCCAAGTTTTATCATAATTTATCTCCACGGCTCCGGAGTTATAGCTTTTAGCAAACTTAAACTCCCTCTTAAGTCCTGGATGGATATTCTCAAACTCCTCCAAAGTTATCTCATAAAGCCTATCAACCATGCTTGTGACCCTTCTAGGATCCTCAAGAAGATCTTTTAACGCCGCTATCAAACCTACAAGCGCCTCCTTGCCAGGATCGAAGGTAACATATGCGGCCTTTCCATAGGAGCCAACTGTTCCCCATCTATCACCATGAGTCCCTAAAGCCCTCCTTAAGGGAACCATAACCTCCTCACGCCCTATGATAAGCCCAACCGTAGGAGCTCCGCTTGCCTTATCCATACTGTAAAGTATCACATCTCCACCTATCTTCCTTATATCAGCACCCACAAAGGGTATTCCCCAAGCATTATCAAGTATATAAGGAACGTTAAACTCCCTCGCTAAGGAAGCAATCCCTTTCTGAAGAAGAGGCGTTCCATCCTCGTCTTTGACTCCATAACCATAGCCAGGAGTGTCATAAGCAAGAGAGCTAAAGCCACCCAAAAGATCTGCGTGCCTTTCAGCTACCATAGATATCACTTCAAGAGATCTCTTAGGATCAACATCGCTCAATAATGGCACAGGATGGTATTTTATACCGTGAACTTCGTATCTTGCTCCCACAAGGGGAACGTAAATCACATCAAGGTTATCAAGTCTCTTACCATAAAAGCCAAGCTCCCCAGCGGTACAACCCCTGTCAGCAAAAAGATCTTTATACTTGGGCGGGAATGGTCTACCATATCCTCCTTGATGATGAAGATGCCTTTCATAAGGAGCTATATAGCGAGATCTATAGTTGTCTCCTCTACCCTGAAAGGGAGGACTAACCAAAACATCAAAGCATAACCATAACGCAGCCTCACAGGTATTAATGGCTAAAGCATCGTAATCATCCCCATAGTACCCTTTTATTATCTCTCTAAGCTCCTCATCATAAACCTTGTTCGAGACTACCTCCCTTGTAGCATCTTCCATGGCCCTAGCTACTTTACGAGTTAAAAGACCGTGACAATGCGAGATGGCACCCGTTAGCCCAAATTTGCCCCTTATCTCTCTCGGTATTCCTATCTCATCCGCTACCCTCTTAGCTTCCTCATATATCTTAGGAATGCTCTCCTGAAGATGCTTATAAAGCTTGAATTTAAACTTAAACTGCTTTTCCCTCATGCTCCATTCTTCCCCCCTTAAAGGAAACTCGAACTCCTAACGATAACCCCCTTTCCTTTCCCGTCAGGAGTTCACCCCTAAACACCAAATTCATATGATTCGGAAAATGAGTCTCATCGAAACCTAAAAGAACGCCAATCTTCTTTCCATCTATCCAAAGCTCATCTCCCACCTCTAATATCCCCCCACCCAAAACCTCCCAAAAACCTATATAACAAACCTTGTTAACCTCTTCTCCCGGAGAAGCCTCCTCATCGGTAACTACTATCTCGTGGATCTCACCAACCCTTATAGCCCTTGAACGAGGCAATATCAGTCTTAACCCTCTTCCTTCAAGTTTAAGGTCTAAAACGGCTATGAGACTTCCAATCGGAGCAATCTTAAGATAAAAAGGGCTCTTAGCTATCCTCTTATAAGGCTCGAGCAACACCCTCACTCTCCACATACTTCTCAAGGTAAGCAAAAGCATTTCTCACATGAGTGAACGCAGAGGCATAAGCCCCTTCGGGATCACGATTTCTTATGGCCTCAAAAATCCTATAGTGTTCCTCAAAGGAATCCCTTAACCTACCCAAGCAGCCAGGGCTACCCAATCTGTATAACCTCATTAACTCCCTCATGTTAGAAAGCATCTTATAGAGAAAGGGATTCTGTGTAGAGCGGGCTATAACAAGATGAAACTCATCATTAAGCTCTATATATCTCCAACTAATCTCCTCCTGTAAGACAAGTTTCTTCTGCTTCTCGAGAATTCTCTGAAGCTCATTAAGGGTAGCCTCATCTACTCGAGAGGCAGCTAGCCTCGCAGCTATGGCTTCAAGCTCAGACCATATCTCGTATATGTGTCTTACCTCAGATATGGTATATCTTTTAACCCTTATACCCTTATGCTTCTCATACTCTAAAAGACCGGATGCAACAAGCTCCCTTAAGGCCTCTCTTACAGGTGTTCTACTAACGCCAAATTCTGAAGCAAGGTCAGCCTCATTAAGCCTCTGCCCTGGCAAAAACTTACCCGTCATAATCCCCCTCTTTATAAGCTCAACTACATCCACTATAGTACACCACCTTGTATACAAAATTGCTTTAAGAAAAGCTTATCATAAGAAACTTTCGATGTCAATTAATTTGATAAAAAATTAAAAAAGGAGGAACCAGCTATTGGTTCCCCCTTTTTTAACTACCCTTTTAGGGTGCTCCCTTCTATAACGCTACTTAAGTGATATATGGCCTCCTTAAGCTCCTTCATCTCCCGCTCAAGACGGGTTAAAAGATAAAAGCTCAACACTATCGGAAACCCCAGGTTTGATACTACCTGATAGACGTCCAACCTCATCACCCCCTAAATCCAGGTGAACGAAACCTCTTTTAGGATAAGGTATAACTCTAAGTCCGATCAATTTCGCTAAGGTCAAGAACTTCCCCTGGTCCTCCTCTTTAACAGCAAGGTCAACCGCTCTCCCTTGCATATGAAGAGAGTTATCAACTCCTCCAACCTCTTTATTATGCTTTTCACACCTGAAACCGCTGGTCACCCTTAATGGCATTCCCCATAGAATCCTTAAAGCTTCAAGCCTTTGGAGTAAGATCTCATCGATCTTCACAGTACCGCAACAGGGACACTCGAACTCATTTAAATAAAAGTGAAAGGAAATTTTCACCTTGTTCATCCTCACTCCCTCCAATTTGTTTCACTTAAATCATCAAATTGGAAGATAATAGGCTCAAGGGCTTTTTGCCCTTGAGCCTTAAAGAATTACAACTCTGTAACGTTTCTTTCTTCAATTTCAGCGCCAAGAGCCTGAACTAAGGAAGGACTAAAAACGTTTTTGGAAATTATTAAATCCATAACCCGGGCTATCTCATCGGTGGTGACATTTTCGCGAGCATTTCTAACAGTTAATCTAACCCTTCTACCAGCATCGTTTGAAAAATACATATGGATAAACTTCACCTAAAGTCACCCCCTTACACGATATTTTGCTGGCGGACTAAAAACTTCTCAAGAACCTGCGATGCAGAAAGAGATAACAAAGCATTTAAAACAGCATCGAGGTCGTTAGCAGAAATAGCAGGTCTAACGTTTCTCCAAGCATAAACCCTTCTACGACCTCCCTCCATAACTCTCACGCTTACCCTAGCTAGCGCATCCACAAAGTTAGCCATGCTACCACCTCCTTCCACTCATATAGATGGGAAGGAGCTCTTATTTTTGCTATAGTAAAAATTTTTAATAAATAAAAAATCCCCGGCTTCAGATGAAGCCGGGGATTGAAAGTTTTAAACTTTATAGCTCTAGAGGCCTGACCTCAATACCCTCTCTATCAAAGGCCTCCCTTATCTTCTTGACCAGCTCAACAGCTGTTGGAGTATCACCATGAACACATATGGTATCGAAGCTTAGATTCCTTATAACCGTTCCATCTATAGCTACCACTTCTCTATCTTTGACCATACGAACAACTCTCTTAACCACTTCCTCCGGATCCTTTATAACAGCGCCAGGCTTTGCACGAGAAACCAATGTCCCATCAGGATTATAGGCTCTATCAGCGAAAACCTCCTCAGCTACCTTAAGCCCCATTCTCCTCCAAACTTCTACCATCTTGCTTCCTGCAAGACCAACCAATATTATAGAAGGATCAAACCTCTTAACGGCGTTACCGATAGCCCTTGCAATGCTTTCATCCCCACGAGAAGCCGCATTATTAGCATCGTTATATAGCTGCCCATGAGGCTTAACATGCCTAAGCTTGCCTCCATTTGCCTTAACAAAAGCATGAAGAGCACCTATCTGATATAAAACGAAGGCTTCCACTTCCTCAGGCGACATAGATATGGACCTTCTCCCAAAGCCCTGAAGATCTGGATACCCAGGATGAGCCCCAACTCCTACTCCCCTTGATAAAGCCTCCTTAACCGTGGACTCCATAACCAACGGATCGCCAGCGTGAAAGCCGCAAGCTATGTTCGCGGAAGAAACGTACTTTAAAAGCTCCTCATCATACCCAAGCTTGTACCTTCCGAAGCTTTCCCCCATATCACAGTTTAGATCCACCTTCATCACCCCTCACCCCCCTCTATAACCTTTAGGAACTCAGAGGCAAGAATGGGATCGAACTGACTCCCTGAGCCTCTCTTTATCTCCTCGATTGCTTCCAACCTTGAGAGGGCCTTCCTATACGGCCTGTCCGAGGTCATAGCATCAAAGGCATCGGCTATGGCCATTATCCTAGACTCCAAAGGTATCTCGTAACCCTTTAAACCATCAGGATACCCCTTGCCATCCCATCTTTCATGATGCCAGCGAATAAAAAGAGCGATCTCCTTAAGAAATGGAACACCCTTAACAAGCTCCTCTCCCAAAACGGAATGCCTCTTAACTATCTCATACTCCTCATCAGTCAACCTCCCAGGCTTATCAAGTATCCTACCAGGGATACCTATCTTACCTATGTCATGTAGTATACAGGCATATCTCAACCTCTTTCTATCCTTCTCAGAAAAACCTATCTTAAGAGCAATGGCATCAGAATACCCCATAACTCTCTCACAATGTCCTCTAGTATATGGATCCTTGTACTCAATGGTTTTAGCTAAGGCCAAGGTAGTAGCAAAAAGGTTATCTTCAAGCTCCCTTAAATGAGATACGTTTTCAAGGACTATCCCCATAGATGTGGCAACGGCTTCAAGTAGCCACTTATCTTCTTCTGTAAACGCTCCTAAGATCTCGCTCTCCAAGTTTAGGATAGCGTAAATCTCCCCTTTAACCCTCACAGGAACAGCAAGCTCGCTTTTAATCCCTTCCAATCCCTCTATATAGCGTGGATCCTTAGATACATCCTTAACAAGGACACTTTCACCGTATAGAGCAGCCCAACCGGTTATACCTTCGCCTAACTTAACTTTACTAACCCTACCCCAAACTGGATAGGATCTAACGAGAACAAGCTCCTCTCCCTTAATAAGAAAAATGGTAATCCTTGAATACGCCTCTACGCTCCTTAAGAAATCAATAACTATATCGTAAACCTCCTCTTCGCTCAAAGACTGTGAAAGCCTTAAGGAAAGCCTATAAAGAAGATCCATAACCTCGCTCTTCTTTTTAATGGAATTTAAAAACTCCACCCTATCTAAAGAAGACCTTAGAAGGTTAGTAGCGGTGATTAAAACCCTCTCATCGTTATCAGAAAAGGCATCCCTTTGTGTATCTAAAGCAAAAAGTATACCCATAACGCTACCATCCTTTTTCAAGGGAACAGCTATAATTGACTTAGCAAGCTCAATATATCTTCTACTTATCCTACTATCTTGGTCAAAGCTTCCGCTTTTAAAGACCTCCCCAGTAAAGGCAACATAACCTGCCACCGTACTTCTATCAAGATCAATTAATTCCTTAACACCAAGCAGTACACCCGCTTCGCCCTTTAAAATCGCAACCCCCTTTCCCCAATCTAACTTACGATAAGAAACCCTCTTATAGTTAAGCTTTTCAACTAAGGCTTTGCATATATATTTATAAAGCTCATCTTCTTCATTGATAGCCATAAGATCCCTTGATATATCAAGAAGAACCTCAAGCCCTTTACTTTGAAGCCTCAGGTCCTCTAAGAGACTCTCTCTTGCTAAAGCAAGCCCTATTATATTAGCGATAGACTCGAAGAAATCCTCATCATCCTCTGAAAAGTCATTTAATCTAGAGCTTTCTATATTTAATACCCCCTCGATTCTTTCCCCTAAACGTATGGGAACAGCTAACTCGGAAAGGGTCTCATCAAAGACTTTGACGTAATAATCCACCTCTCTAACATCTGAAACGTTAAGAACCTTACCCTCACGAAGAGCTTTAGATATAACGCCACCGGTCTCCTCAAGCCTTTTAAAGCTTTCCTCTGGAATTCTATCTTTAACCTTCCCGGCTAACAAACTCCAAGCTTGGGTTTTCCTATCGTAAACCGCAACGGTAACATCCACATAATCCCTTTCCTTCTCTATTCTCTCACAAACATCCTTTAAAACTACACTTAAAGGTTCAGGGGAGCTCAGCCTCAAGGATAACTCGTAAAGTGTCCTAAATCTCCTAGCCTCATTAAGAGCATCCTTAAATAGCTTTTCCTTCCTTAAGGCCATGCCTAACTGCCTACCGAAGATGCTCAATATCTCATAATCATCGAAGGAAAGTTCTCTAAAGCTTTCTAAGTTTACAACGCCATATATCTCACCATCTCCAAGTATTGGTACAACTATCTCACTTTTAACCCCCTTAAGGACCTCAACGTACCTATGGTCCCTGCTGACATCGGGTATAAAGGCTCCCTTACCATACCTAGCAACCCACCCGCATATCCCTCTGTTTATATCCCAGCCCTCCTCACCGTAATCAAAATCAGATATCTTCCCAGCCGAAGCCACCCTATGTAAACGCTCCCCCTTCTTAAGGAATATCTCCATACAATCGTATCCAAGACGATCAGACATACTCTCAATAGCTAATCTAACATCTCCTATAACATCCCTGCTTGAGGCCAAAACCTCAGAAACCTGAGCCAAAACCCCAAGCTTTCTAGCCTTCTCTTTAACGGACTCTAAATACCCAGCGTTAGCCATTGCCACACCCACTATTCCCGCAAGCATAGAGATTATCTCAAGATCGAGCTTACTTAATCTATCACCCTCTGACGTTATAGATATCACACCATAAGGCTTGGCCTCAAAGCTAATGGGAACAAATAGCCTACTTTTTCCGCTATCCGAGATAAGAAGGGGCTTTACTTCCCTTAAAACATCCTCCACTACAAAGCCTTCCACACTTATAATCTCCTCACCATCGCCTGCCTTTCTGACCAAGATCTTTCCACCATTAGAAGGCTCATAAATCCCTACTATAGAATCTTTATAAAACATCTTGAGATTCTCATATATTTGAGGATAAGGATCGGAAACCTTGGATAAATCAAGTAGGTTCTCTCCAGCCTTAGCCACCATTCTTAAGAGCTCATTACTTCTTGAAAGCTCCTCTGTAAGCCTCTCTAAGGTAGTGGCATATGCCTTAAGTTGAGCATATGCAGCTTCAAGCTCTTCCTTACTTCCCTTAAGCTCTTTATGCACCCTAAGTAAATCAGCGTAAGCCCTTTCAAGCTCCCTTTTATGAGTATCAAGAGAGAATCCAACGATGTTAAATTTATCAACCAGCTCATCTAAGTATCTTTCTCCAACCTTCTCTATCCTGTAATCATAGCTTCCCCTTATAAGGCTATCGAAGCCATCGCTTAAAGATCTTAAGAAGGAGTAAAAACCTTTTCTCATATAGCGATTTATTAATAAAAGGGATAAGGCAAGCAGAGCTATACCTATTAAAACAAGCCTAAGAATAAATTGATAAGCTAGACCTTTAGTAAGGTCAGATATATATGTAGTAGAAATTATCACTATCTCAGGGAAAATCCCAGGAATAGCAAGCTTAATACCAGCCCTCATTTTCCTTTCCCCTTTAAATTCGTAAGTGAAAACCCCTTTCTCCAGGTCAAAAAGCCTCTTTATCAAGGGGCTTTCAGCGAGGTCATCCTCATCTAAGGCTTCTTTACCTTTATAAAGAAGGAGCTTCCCATCAGAGGAAAAGACCAGAATATAGCCTCTTTCACCAATGAAGTGATAATTAAAGCTTTCAATTAGAAAGTCCTTCGCTAAGGAGAGAAACCTTTCCCGACCTTTACCAAACTCTTTCAAATAAACCAAGGCAAAGTAGTAAAACTCCGGATTCTTGCCCCTCTTCCAAAGGAATAAGGCTCTCTCCCCTGAAGAGTCTAAGAAGAACTCCCTCCCCTCTGACGAAGAAAGAACATCTGAAACCCTGATACCCTGTGGAAGGTTCCAACTTAAGGCATCGATCCTCTTAACCAGGTAAAATTCCATTCCTTCCACTTTTATCTTCTCTAATAGAGATCTTAAAACCTTCTCATCTTCAGAAAAGGCATCAAAGGCCTTTAAAAAAGCGAAAGCAAAATTAGAGGCCTGCTCAAAAACAGACCTTTCATTAATCACTGATAACTGAGAGAGCATAGAGGCAATTCCCTTAACGCTATCGAGATGACTTAAAAGATGAGTTTCAAGAACCTTTTCGAACTCATACAAGTCTTCAATATGAGAAAAATAGCAAGCCCCCCCTATTACCCCTATGAAAGCTAAAGTTAAAGCTGAGAAAAGCTTAAATCTTAAGGTCAAATCTCCTCCACCTCTACAATGAATTCCTCTCCGTTTACCTTTATTCTATAAGAGACCTTGGATCTTCCCTCGAAATTCACATAAAATAGCCTCTTTTCGAAATCTAAAAGCTCCTCTATAGCCTCTTCAAGAGATATCTCCTTGAATCGAACCTTATTTCCCGGAATAGCCTGTGCAAGTAAAGGTATATCAGTAGAGATAACGGTGGCTATTTTAGGATAGCCGCCCACAGCTTGCCTATCCTTAAGAAGAACTATAGGCTTTCCATCCTTTGGAACCTGAACGCTTCCTAAAGCTATTCCATCAGATATGATCTCCGCTCCCTTTTCGCTATGCTTTAAAGGCTCTCCATCGAGCCTGTAACCCATCCTATCAGAGGCATCCGTAATAAGCCACTCTTGTGAAAGGAAGCTTTCGCGCGCCTGTGGAATAAAGTGGTCATCCTCAGGCCCCATGATCACCCTTAAAGTAGGATGATCAGAATAAGGAGGAAGCAATTCTCTTGGAAACCTCCTACCTACTACAGACTTATCTAGAGGAAGTCCAACAAAGAACTTATCCCCATCCCGCAATGCTCTTCCCCCAAGACCACCTATTTGAGCTCTTACATCTGTGGACTTGCTTCCCATAACCTTTTCAACGAATATCCCCCCTTGAAAAGCTATGTAAGCACGAGCCCCCCATCTTCTCCCAGAGAAGGAGAGAACGCTCCCCTTTCTAACATATAGGCTTTCCCATGTAGAGATAGGGTAATTATCCAGGGTAGGACCAAGGTCGCCACCCGTTATAGCCATGATTACATCATCATTAAAGACTAAGGTTGGACCCATGAGTGTAACCTCAAGACAAGCCTCGTTCTGAGGATTTCCCACCAAGATGTTAGCGGCCCTTAAGGCAAACTCATCCATCGCTCCAGCGGTATTTATTCCCTGGGCTTGATATCCAAACCTACCCAAATCCTGAATCGTAGTTAGCATACCAGCCTTTATAACCTCAACCGCAGGCATATTCCTTCACTCCTCTACCGGCTCAGCAAATTCAAGCGGCCCTTGCCATTTAGATAAAAACTCCTCTTCACTTATAGGAATGAACCTCATGTAGTCTCCCGCCTTTACAATTATAGGAGGCTCCCTCTTAGGATCGTATATTTTCAAGTAAGTTCTACCAATGAGCCTCCAACCGCCGGGAGAGCTCACCGCATAAAGCCCTGTTTGTTTCCCACCTATACCAACCGAACCTGCCGGAACCTTTTTTCGCGGCGTTGAAAGCCTTGGCGTATGAAGCCTCTCATCAAGCCCACCTAAGAAAGTAAATCCTGGTGTAAAACCTAACATATAAACCAAGTAATCCCTATTAGCATGAAGTTCTATAACCTCTTCGGGTTTTAAACCGTGATATCTAGCCACGAACTCAAGATCTGGACCATACCTTCCACCATAAACGGTTGGAACTTCTATCACCTTGGGATCCGGCAGCCTCACATCGCCAATATTTTGAACCAGCTTCCTTAAGACCGATTCAAGATCTTTAGGAGATACTTTAATAGGATTATAACATATCATTAAGGATCTATAAGTAGGGACGAGCTCCTCAACACCTGGTAATCTTTCTTTTTCTACCAGGAGAGCCAAAGCTCTCACCTTTTTATTAAGTTCCTCAGATATCTCGTCTCCAAATCGCACCAAAAATGCCCTATCTCCCATAGGAAGATATTTTGGGTATTCCATTAAAACACACCTCACTTAATCATAAAGCTCGGAAGGTAAAGCACCATTCCAGGGAATATCGTTATAATTGCAGTAGCTAAAAGCAACATAAAGAAGAACGGGAGAGCATCCTTAGCTATAGTTGTAAGCTCCTCTCCTATCAGCCCTTTTATAACAAACAGGTTAAATCCAACCGGTGGAGTTATCTGGGCCACCTGAATCATTATCACCAAATATATACCAAACCATAAGGGGTCAAATCCGGACATCTTTATCAAAGGAAGAACCATGGGCAAAGTCATAACTATCATGGAGAATCCATCAACCAAGCAACCTAAGATTAGGTACATAATAGAAAGCATTACTATCAATGTATATTTGGAAAGCCCTAAGCTACTCACATACTGGGCTATTCCCTGCGTTATCCCAAGGTAACCTACCGCAACAGAGAAGAAGCTCGCACCGCAAACTATCCACATTATCATACAACTTGTCTTAACAGAGCTAATCAAAGCTTCCTTGAATATCTTAAGGTCAAGGCTCCTCATAAGCCAAGCAAAGACAAGAGAACCGATGACCCCAACAGCAGCAGCCTCTGTAGGGGTAGCCCATCCAGTATACATGCTCCCAAGAACAACTATAACGAGTATAATAGCAGGGAATATCTTAGGAATAGCCCTTATCCTATCTCCCCAGGTATAACTTCCTTTGGCTCTCGGGGCCACATTAGGATCTACAAGCGATTTAATCACTATATATCCGCTAAATAACAAAGCTATCATAATACCAGGTATAACTCCCGCTATGAAGAGCTTACCTATACTGACATCCGCCAATATACCATAAACAAGCATCATCATACTTGGGGGTATCATGAAACCTAAGGTTCCCGAGCCAGCCAAAGAACCAATAGCGAGGGCTCTATCATAACCTCTTTTCAGAAGCTCAGGAAGAGTTATCTTTCCAACGGTAGCAGTTGTAGCTGCCGAGGAGCCACTTACAGCAGCAAATATAGCGCTTGCAAAAACGTTTACGTGAATAAGTCTTCCAGGTATACTATCAAGCCATGGAGCCAAACCTATAAACAGATTTTCAGAAATCTTACTTCTAAAGAGGATCTCCCCCATCCATACAAAAAGGGGAAGAGCAAACATAGTAGAGCTGTTAGTACTATTCCAAGCTATATTAGCTAATATATTTCCCCACGGGAGATCCAGGAAAAGGTTAAAACCAGCTATTCCGACCAAAAATAGAGCCGTTCCCACCCATATGCTTCCTACAAGGAGAACGCCAAGAAGCCCAATAACTAAAAGAAAGCTCACTAGTAAACCATCCATAAGAAACCCTCCCTTAACTTAGGCCTCTAATAAGGGTGAGAATCCTTTTCGCTAACTCAGACGCAAACTGCAAGGTCATTATAAGGGAGCCTAAGGGAAGTAAAAACTGAGGGATGGCAAGAGGGGTTTCCGAGATACTCATGGCCTTGGTTTTACTCAAAACCGAGTCCCAGAAAAGACCAAAGGTAAGATAAGTAAAGACTATAGAAAACAAAAATCCCAAGGTGAAACAAACCACCTCAAAAATAATACGCTTACGTGGGGACAAGCTCTGAAGCAAAAACGTCATCCTTATATGCCCATCTTCCTTAAGGGTATAACCCAAAGCAAAGTAAGTTAATCCAGCCATAAGGTAGCCCGTGTACTCCTCGGTTATGTAAAGGGTCTTCACGAAAAACCCCCTTATCAATATCTCAATTACAACCAAGGAAAGCCCTATCACCATCATCACTCCAGAAACATATCCACCAAGATCAGAAAGCCTGTTAACAAATGAAATGAAACCTCTCATCTCCGTTAGACACCTCCAAAATGGGTTAAAGGGGCCCATCCACCACTAAGTATAGTGGATGAGCCCCCTGAACCAAGGGAAATACTAGTCCTTCCTTCCCACCTTCTCTAAGAACTTAGCGTAAATTTCCTTAGCCTCAGGTGGTGCTTCCTTCTCAAGCCACTCTTTCCTTATCTCCCTTGTTATCTCAGCAAGCTCATTAATAAACTGCTCAGACACCGGTGTAGACTCTATACCATTATCGTTACACTTCTTCTCCATCTCCTTATCAAGCTTCTCAACCCACTCCCACATGTATTTCTCCATCTCTTTACCGGTCTCAAGAATAACCTTCTGGATATCAGGCTTCAAAGCATTAAAAGCCTTAAGATTAACGTTCACCATATCCACAGCCTGCGTTATATCTATCCTCGCAAAGTATTTTAATACCTCCCAGAACTTGGCATCAACAGCGGTGGGAGTAGAAGTTATAACGGAATCTATAAGACCCGTGGCTAAAGCGGAATAAACCTCACTAAAGGGCAATGGATATGGAGTTCCACCAGTAGCTTTAACAACTAGAGCACCATTCTTGTCATATGTTCTCGTCTTTAATCCCTTCATATCAGCAACGCTCTTTACAGGCTTTTTCGCAAACAAGCCAGCAGCGGGCCAAGGAGCCATGTAAACTATCTTCTGATTCCACTTGCTTTCTACAATCTTATCGTAATAAGGCCTTGCTATATCGTTAAGTAAGCGCGCCTCTTTAAATCCTCGAATAAGAAACGGCAATGTAGTTATAGCAAATATAGGCTCGTCACCAGCAACACCGCTACAAAGCATATCAGAAATTTGGACTAAACCGTCACGAACGACCCTTAAAAGCTCCGGACCTTTGTAACCAAGAGCTCCTCCAACGGTAACCTTAATCTCAAGCTCCCCCTTAGTTCTTTCCTGAACCTTGGAAGCAAAGTCATTAAGCCCTATACTATGATGGTTGTTAGGAGGCCAGACAGAGTTACCTATCCATTGTGTCTTAGCTAAAGCAGAGACCGCCAAACCCAAAACTAAGCTAGCCACCATAAAGAGAACAATAAACCTTCGCATAAGCATTTACCCCCCTTCCATCTTTAATATTTTTATTATACTATAATGAGTAAGGGGTTTACAATCTTTTACAAAAAGTATTATAATCACACTTAGAGGTTAACCAAGGAAGGGAAGGGGGTGAAGAGCTATGAGGATTGGGTTAGAGCCCCTTTTTCCAAGGAAGGGTTCTCTCCTCGAAGAGGTACAAAAGAGACTTGCTGAAAACATCGAACGACTAAGCAGCATGTTGAGGATAAACAGAGCGAAAGATGATGCAGCAGGTCTCGCTATCTCAGAGAGCTTAAGAGGTCAAATAGTTGAAACCATCCAAGGGATAAGAAACCTCCAGGATAGGATATCAAGAATTCAAGTTGCAGATCAAGCGCTTGGTTCTCAGAGTGGAATAATCGATAGAATGAGGGAGCTTGCAGTTCAAGCGACAAACGCTACACTATCGGAGGAGGACAGAACAGCCATAGAAAGGGAGTTCTCTCAACTTAGGGAAGAAATAAATAGAATAGCAGAAAAGACTACATTTAACGAGCAACCTGTTATAGGAGATATGACTGCAGAGAGGCTTGGCCTATCTAATGTAAGATTAGGTGATGAAACCACGCTAAGGACACTAGATAGGGCTAAAGAAGTAATAACCTCAAGAAGGGCAAATCTTGGAGCGGAAGAAAGAAGCTTGGCCTCAGAAATAGGAAGACTTGGCGTAGCAGCCATAAATCTAACTGCAGCAGAATCTCTCATAAGAGATAATGATGTGGCTGAAGAGGTCTCAAGCTTAACCATTAATCAAATACTAGAGGAGCTTAATATAATAATGCTAAACCAGGCAAGAAGAAACTCAAGCAATATCCTAAACTTGCTTAGGGAAGGTTAAAAGTGGGGGGGCGGTACCGCCCCCCATTAAAAGCTCTCTCCAAGAAACCGCATCTCCCACATCAAGCAACCTTAAGAAAGAGGAGGATGATTTCAAAAGCTTTATTACAGTTTTCAGAGAGTCTCCGCTTATCCCCTTAATTACCCCCCAATGAATTGGAACAAAAGCTTTAGCTCCGAGCAGCTTAAATGCTCGAAGAGCGTCAATCGCACCAAGATGGTACCACTTAAAGAATAAGGCATCAGTACCAACCGGAAGAAAGGCCACATCCAACCTAAATTTTTGACCTATTTTCTTAAAGAGACTTTTGCTAAATCCAGTATCTCCAGCAAAATAAAGACTTAAGGAACCGCTATCCACTATATAAGCCAGCGAATAGGTAAAAATAGGATAGGGATGAAGCCAACTAAGGTGAATAGCGGGAAGAGAAAAGATCCTTATACCATTAAGCATAATCTCCTCCCAGGGCTTCATCTCAACAAGCAAAGCGTTTTTCTTCCTTGGGAAAATCCGAAAGCATTTAAATGGAACGATGAAAACCCTTGCCTCTATATCCTTTAAGGCCTTAGTATCAAAGTGGTCTTTATGAGTATGAGATATGATAACGAGGTCTAAAGGAAAGCGCTCTTTTATCTCGGGGAAATGATTTTTGAAATAGGCATCTCCCCAGATAACCTTACTCACAGGATCGGTTAACAGAGTTACACCGTCAATTTCCATCCACAAAGTTGCATGACCCAAAAAGCGAACCCACCCGTTCACCAACCTTCATCCTCCTGAAATCGTTATATGAAAGATATTTGGTCTCTCCCCTCATAGCTAATGCACTAACTCCACAGGTCGGTTTAAAACAGGTCAGACATGACCCTTCGTTAAAACAGGGAAGGGGTAAGAACTTTTCGCCTTGCCTCAAGGAAATCGGCATAACCTTACCCTCACAGTTTTTAGAGGTAGCATAAATCTCATTTAAGTTCTTTCCATCTTCAGTAAATTCCATGCAAAGAGAAAGAGTAAGACTTAAGGAATCAGCTATCTCCCTAACTTTAGAAAAGAGCTCCTTTCGATAGGTTAGGCTCGCCTGAATAGAGTTTGAAACCCTCTCTTTATAAAGAGAATCGTATTTAAATGGAAGGGAGCTATCCCAACGAGAAAGAAAAGATAAAACAGTCCTCTTAATTCTTAACGGAATGTCAAGACAGGAAACCACAACGTGCCTAACCCCTCTTTCTTTCGCTTCCTTAAGCAAAGCGTATATATCATCTTCCTTATCATTTATAAAGGGAAGAATAGGGTCTAACCTTAAAACCGTGTGAATACCTCTTTTCGAAGCCTTTTCAAGAGAGCTTAAAATCTCCTTAACGGTTGAACCACCAGGGGATAAGAATCTCCTTAATTTTTCATTTAAAGCTAAAAGGCTAACCTCAAATACACTATCTCTCTGCTTTTCGAGAAGAGACAGTGCCTCCTCGCTTATCTCCCTCTTTGTAACTACCAATATAGGTAGGTTTCTTTCAATGAAGGCTCTTATAACCTTTTCAGCGATCCTATATTTAAGATTTACAGGCTGAAAAGGGTCGCTTGTAGGGGAAAGGTACCCTGGAGGAGATATATACAGTTTGTCAAGCCTTCTTGAAAGCCCTTCAGCGAAATTAACCCACACGAAAACGAGATCCTTTAAGAATGCCTCCCTGTGGTACCCTGGAAGAGCTCTAGAGTAACAGAAAAAACATCCCACGCTACAACCTGCATAAGGGTTAAGAAGAAACCTTTCAGCCGGACAAGCTCTATATTTCCAGTTCCACCAACCGTGAATCTCCTTATCCTTAATAAGCTCAACTACTTTAATAATCTACACCCCTTCTCATTTCAATACCTTTACTATAGGGATGCTTAATTTCTATTACTTCGCTTACCAAATCCGCCCTTTCCACCACCTTGGCATGGGCATATCTACCGGTCAAAACAAGCTCCACGTGAGGAGGCTTAACTTCCATAAGGCTTAAGACCTCATCTAAGGAAAGAAGCTTATAATCTAGGGCCACGTTTATTTCATCGAGAATAACCATATCATATTCTCCGCTTGATATAACTTCATAAGCGAATTTCAGTCCTCTCTTAGCCTCCTTGACGTCTTCCTCATCGGGGTTGTTTCTATCTACAAAGGAAGCTCTCCCAAATCTAACCATCTTAAGCCCAAGCTTCTCAGCAGACTTAATCTCTCCGTATCCTTCCCATCCCTTCATAAACTGAATTATTATAACCTTATACCCGTGCCCCAAAGCCCTCATAGCAAGTCCCAAGGAAGCTGTAGTTTTTCCCTTACCATTACCGGTGTAAACCTGAATTAATCCCAAAGACAATATGTCCACCTCCTTTTTAGAGTATAATATAAGTTATGAAAAACGAAGTCAAGAAAGCGGCGGTTTTAATTCCCTTTATGATAAAAGACAATAAGCTACATTTAGTATTTACCTTAAGAAATCAAAATTTAAGCTACCATGGAGGACAAATATGCTTTCCAGGAGGAAGACAAGAGGAGGGAGAATTACCTATCCAGACAGCTCTAAGGGAGGCTGAAGAAGAGATAGGCTTAAATAGAGAGCTAGTAGAAATAGTAGCGGAGCTTCAAGAGGAAATGGCCTACACAAGTAATTACCTTATAAAACCCTTCGTAGCATTAATTAAAGAAGATGTCAACTTTAAGGTTAATGAAAGGGAAGTAAAGGAGATAATAGTTTTACCTCTTGAGGTGTTTCTTTCTCTACCGCTTAAGGTAGAAACCTCCATAACGAGGGGAAGGGAGATCTCTTACCCTGTTTACGAATGGAAGGGATATAAAATCTGGGGAGCAACAGCAAGAATAGTAAGTAAACTATTAGAAAGGAAAGATGTCTTAGATGAGCTTAATAGGCGCACACATGTCCATATCGGGAGGAATATGGAAAGCAATAGAGAGAGGGGAAGCGCTTAAATGCGAAGCTATACAAATCTTCACTAAGAATCAGCTTCAGTGGTTCGGAAAAAGGCTGAGCGCTCTCGATATAGAGATGTTTTACAACGAATGGAAAAAGAGTAATGTAAAAAAGATAATAGCCCATACCTCATACCTCATAAACTTAGCATCTCCTGAGAATAAAAGCTATGAAAAATCTATATCAGCTCTGATAGAAGAAATAAAAAGATGCGATGAGCTTAGTATCCCCTATCTAGTAATGCATGCTGGATCCCATAAGGGAAGAGGAGAGGAATGGGGAATAAAAAGAATTGCTAGTGCCTTAAAGATAGTTTTCGAGGAGACATCCGGGAGCCAGGCAAGAATACTCCTTGAGACTACCGCAGGTCAGGGAAATAACTTGGGTCACAAGTTTGACCACCTTGCCGAGATAATGAGCATAGTCGGTAAGGATGACCGCTTGGGAGTATGTCTTGATACTGCTCATGTGTTTGCATCAGGATACGACATATCCACAGAGCATGGCTATAGAAACACCATAAAATATTTTAGCAGAATAATAGGTATTGAATTTCTCTTCGCTCTTCACTTAAACGATTCAGCAAGCCCTTTGGGAAGCAAGCTTGACAGACATGCTCATATTGGAAAAGGGCTAATAGGTGAAAAGACCTTTTCACTTATATTAAATGATGAACGTTTCAAGGAAAAGCCTATGATAATAGAAACCCCAAAGGGAGGAAACTGGGATGCCATAAACTTAGCAACTTTAAGGAAGTTAAGGGGTTATTGAAGAAGGAGGGAAAACTAATATGTATAAAAGCTTTAAGGAGTTAAAATCCTCTGGAAGGAAGCTCTTAGGTATGTTTGTCCAATCAAGGAGCGAAGAGATAGTAGAGATAATAGGTCATGCAGGCTTCGACTTCGTTATAATCGATATGGAACACGGCCCATTCGATATAGAGGGAGCCTTAAGACTAGTCAGAGCCGCAGAAGCGGTAGGAATAACGCCAATAGTAAGGGTTCCCGAAAACTCTAATATAGCTATACTTAAGGCTCTCGACATAGGAGCTTCAGCCATCGTAGTTCCAGGAATATCCTCGCGTGAAGATGCAGAAAAAGCCATTAAAGCATCAAAGTATGGACCAATCGGAGTAAGAGGAGCATGCCCATGTGTGAGAGCAAATAAATACGGAGGTGGGTATAGAGATTATCTAACCAGAGCTAACGAAGAAACCTCCGTAATACTTTTAGTTGAAGGAAAAGAGGGGGTCACGGCTTTTGATGAGATCATAAGCTTGCCACATATAGATGGGATAATGCTTGGCCCTTTCGATCTATCGGTTTCTTTAGGAGTTCCTGGAAATATATACGATCCCCTAGTTAGAAACTCCTTAAAAGAAATGTCCCAAAAAGCAAAGGAGAAATCGATCTACGTGGGAACGTTCTCCGTAAGCCTCGATGATGTTAAAGAATGGTTTTCTATTGGTTTAAACTACGTGGCTTACAATGTAGATACTTTGCTTTTTTACGAAACATGCAAGAAAGCAAGAGATTATATAATGGGAGATATGAACCTCACCGCTCGGTGAGGTTCATATCTTGAGGATTTCCCTTATATCCTTTTCCGGCTCTGAGATAACCTTTATACCAAATTCCGTAACTAATACCTTTAATATATCCTCATTAACCCATGCAGGAACTATTGGCCCTATATAGATATTCTTAAAGCCTAAAGATAACAAGGTCCAGAGAATTGCCACCGCTTTCTGCTCCATCCATGTTAAAACAAGCGTAAGTGGCAGCTGGGTCACAGGCATATTAAAGAGTTTAGCAAGAGCTTCTGCGATCTCAATAGCAACTATCGTATCGTTACACTGACCAACATCGATAAGCCTTGGAATCCCATCTATATCTCCAAGGTCAAGATCGTTTATTCTAAATTTTCCACAAGCAAGAGTAACGATAATAGTTTCTTTCGGAAGCTTCTGAACGAACTCCCTATAATATTCGTTTCTCTTGAAAGGAACATCGCATCCACCAACAACAAAGAAGTGCCTTATTTTACCAGCTTTAACAAGCTCTTTTACCTTGTCCGCAAGCGAAGCTACAACAGTCGTAGAAAAACCTGTTTTAAGCTTATATGTTCCCGGCTTTTCCTCGAGGTCTGGCAGGCCTTTTGCCTTCTCAATAACCTCTCCATAATCGTAGCTCCCCAGATGTCTAACTCCAGGAAGCCTAGCTATGCTTGTAGTAAACATCCTATCTTTATAAGACTCATCTGGAATAAGTACACAGTTTGATGTTCCAAGAATAGCAACGGGATACTCCGCAAATAGCCTTCTCTGATCATACCAGGCTCTTCCAAGGTTACCTGCTAGATTTCCATACTTTCTAAGCCCTGGATAGCCATGAGCGGGTAACATCTCGGAATGCGTATATACATAGACGTTGGATCCCTCAACCTGCTTTAAAAGCTCTTCTAGCGCTTTTAGATTATGTCCTGTGACAATTATACCTTTCCCTTTTTTAGTCCCCGTTTCCACTTCAACTGGCGTAGGCTCCCCATAAGCCTCGATGTGCGCCTTTTTAAGCAACTTCATCGCCTTTAAGTTAAACCTTCCTGCCTCAAGCGCATATTTAACGAATTCCTCCGCATCAAAGTTTACATTAGTCAAGGTACTATAAAGAGCCTCATCTAAAAAGCCAGCTATTTCTGGATCGTCATGCCCCAGCTCTCTCGCATGATAATAGTAAGCAGATATTCCCTTTATCGCAAACAATAGATTATCCTGAAGCCTCGCTAAAGTCGGGCTCTTCCCGCAAACGCCACGCTCTATACATCCTGTACCCTTAACGGTCTGAGAGCACTGGTAACAAAACATCTGCATGGCTTTTCTCCTCCCTTAGGCAAGATCTTTCTTCTGTATTTTATAATTAATAAGGCAGACTTGTCTGTAACAATTGTTACACAAGTGAAGGTGAAGAGCAATAAATGAATGTAGAGGAACTAATCCCGCACGGGGAAATAATCGAATACAAAAAGGGAGAAATTGTAAGATACCAAGATGAACCGATAAATGAGGTCCTCGTGCTTTTAGAGGGAACGCTCGGAATGGAGTACATATCTGAAAGCGGTAAGATTCTAAAAATTGATTTTATAAAACCCGTTCGAATCATAGCCTCAGGACTCATATTTTCCAAGGAGCCAAGGTTTCCTGTAAATGTGGTAGCAGAGAGCGATACAAAGATTCTCGAGATAAAAAAGGAGCTTTTTCTTGATATCCTAATGAAGAAAAAGGATCTTTTAAGGTTTTTTCTCCAGGATATCTCAGAGCACTTTAAAACCGTATCGCAAAAGCTCTTTTTCACAACCACAAGAACACTAAAGGAAAAGCTCTTACAATATATTCTGCAATATGCAAACGAAGATGGGGAAGCTTTCCTACCTTTAAGTATAGAAGAGCTATCTAAAGTCTTTGGTTGTACACGTCCCGCCCTATCAAGGGTTTTTCAGGAGCTTACAAGAGAAAAGATAATCGAAAAGATTGGAAGAAAGGTAAAAATTCTGAAACCCCCATATCCTACAAAAAATTAATCCAAGCTTCTTGACTACCATGGATTTGTGATATAGAATAAGATCAAACACTAGGAGGAAAAGATGAAAGCTCATTTATCTAAAAAGCTAGTTAGCCTTAAGAAGGAGAAGAAGCGAATAGGGGCCAGGAAAACTCGGGAGCAAACCCGAGCTTAACTAATTTCGACTCTCCTGGCCCGCTCCAGAAAAACTGGAGCGGGCTTTTTTATTACTACTTTAACAAAATTCAGGAGGTGTCTTAATAATGCTTATAAAAGAAGGGCAGGGATCAGAATGGCAATAAGTAGAGAAATACCTATACCAGTGGATAGGGAAATAACGAAGATAGAACCGAACCATATAATAGTTAGAGGAGTAAAGATAGAGGAGCTTATTAAAGGATGGAGCTTTGCAGAGGTCGTTTGGTTCCTCCTTAAGGGAGAACGTCCCTCCCCCGAAAGAGCAAGAATGCTTGAGGCAATATTTGTCGCTATGTGCGACCATGGGCCAACTCCCTCAAGCACAAAGGCCGCAAGACTAATAGTTTCTGCGGGCTCACCTATTCAAGCTGCCATAGCAGGAGGAATATTAGCCTTTGGAGATCATCATGCAGGAGCGATAGAGCTTGCTATGAAGTTGTTCCAAGAGGGAGTAGAAGAGCTTATAGAAAATAGAGGTTTATCCTTTGAAGAAGCAGCCCAAGTTATATTTGAAGACTATAATAAAAGGGACAAAAAAATACCAGGATACGGTCACAGATATCATAAGAGAGATCCTCGTCCACCCGCTTTAATATCCTTGGCTAAAAAGCTTGAAGTAGATGGCCCACACCTAAAGCTCGCTATCGAGATAGAGAAAATACTTTCAGAAACCAAGGGGATATACATGAACATAGATGGTGCCTCAGGAGCCATTTTAAGCGATATGGGATTTCCTTACCTTACAGGAAGAGGAATATTTGCTATAGGAAGGGTCCCTGGCCTTCTAGCAGAGGTCCTATTAGAGCTTCTAGCTTACAAACCTTTTAGAAAAGACCTTTAGCGGGGGCATTAAAGATGAGGAGAGAAAAGGCCGTGCTCGGTATACTAATGCTTGAGACTAGGTTCCCAAGAATAATAGGTGATGTGGGAAATCCTCAGACTTATCCCTTCCCCGTTAAGTTAAAGAAGGTAAGCGGAGCCAATTTAAAAACGGTGGTTTGGAGAACGGAAACAAGCTTAATAAATGCCTTTTTAGAGGGAGCAAAGGAGCTGGAAAAAGAGGGAGTTAAAGCCATAACTACAAGTTGCGGCTTTACCATCCTTTTCCAAGATAAATTGGCTCAAGAGGTTAAAGTCCCGGTTTTCGCTTCCTCCTTAATAATGATCCCATGGGTTTATAAGATGATAAGAGGAAAGATAGGAGTTATCACCGCCAACTCAAGGTCCTTATCCCAAGCTCATCTTGAAGCTGCAGGAGCAAATGGAATTCCAGTAGTAATAAAAGGGCTTGAAGGTAAAGAGGAGTTTAGAAGGGTTATTTTAGAAGACTCTCCCGATGGAGATTTCACAAAGATAGAAAAAGAGGTATTAGAAACCGCTAAAGAGCTAGTTATAGAGCATCCAGACATAAGGGGCTTCGTTTTCGAATGCCATAACCTTCCACCTTATACACCGAGGGTACAGATGGAGCTCGGTTTACCTGTGTTTGACTTTCTAACTTTAGCCCAATTCGTTTACGATTCTATAGCTAATACTCCTTAAGAAGGCTTTGGGCAGCTATTAGCAAAGGATCCCATACGGGAGCAAAGGGAGGTGCATAAGCTAAGTCAGCATAAGCGAAATCCCATATTTTCATACCAGCTGAGGCTGCAATAGCCAATACATTTATCCTGGTGGCGCTTCCAGGGCCACCTACTATCTGACCGCCAAGTATACGGCCTGTTCCCTCTTCAGTAATTATCTTCACCCATATAGATGAACCACCTGGATAATAACCAGCTGTAGTATGGCTTTCTATAAGAGAGCTCTTCGTCTTCAACCCCTCAGATTTGGCTTCACTTAAACTTAAACCGGTTCTTGATACCTCCATATTCAAAACCTTAACTATAGCAGTACCTACAACACCAGGAAACACCGCTCTTTCTCCCGCCGCGTTGCTTCCGGCAACCCTTCCCTGCTTGTTAGCAGTGCTACCTAAAGGGATGTAAACCTTCTTCCCCGTAACTAGATGCAAAGCATCCGCACAATCACCTGCAGCGTAAACTCCAGGTACAGACGTCTCCATTAAGTTATTGACATCGATAGAGCCCTTGGGCCCTAGGGTTAGGCCAGCCTCCTTAGCGAGCTCTGAGTTAGGCTTAACTCCTATCGCAAGGAGAACCATGTCAGTCTCTACCTTTCCTTTATCGGTTATAACTCTTTCAACCCTTTTCGTTCCCTCAAAGCCCAAAACTTTAGTAGAAGTCAATATGTCAATTCCATTGCTATTAAGATATTTTTCCACCTTCTCAGCCATATCGAAATCCATATTTATCAATATTTGAGGCATAAGCTCAATCAAGGTAACTTTAATACCAAGGGAGAAAAAGCTCTCCGCCATTTCAACCCCTATATAACCAGCACCAACTATAACAGCCCTTTTAGGAGCCTCCCTTCTTATAAAATCTATTATCTTATCTCCATCCCTAAGGGTCCTCAGGGTGAAGATGCCATCAAGGTTAATACCCTCAAAGGGAGGAACTATCGAGCTTGCACCCGTAGCTATTACAAGAAAATCGTAAGGTATCTTTTTAGCTCCAGCAGAAACCAACTTATTGTTAACATCTATAGACTCAACTCGAGTTTTAAGCATAACTTCGATACCGCTTCTCTTAAAGGCTTCGACATCCCTTGCTATGAGACTCCTTCTATGTGAGATCTTTTCACATATCAAATAGGGAAGGCCACAAGCACCATATGAAAGATCCTCCTCATCAGTTATCAAGAGGACCTCCAGATCAGGGTTCGTCCTTTTAGCTTTAAAGGCTGCAGATGGGCCCGCCGCAACACCGCCTATGACAACAAGCCTCTTAGGCATACCCCACTTCCTCCTTGCCCAAAAACCTCTCCTTAAGCTCTATAAACCTCTTTAAGTCTATGTAGCCATATTCAAGCAGACCAGTCAATCCGCAACTCAGCTCGAAATGCGCTGAGGAAAGGCTATCTGAAGCATGAATAGCGTTTTCAGTTACACTTTTGCCATACCTTGCCCTTATGGTATTAGGAGCCGCCTTAGATGGGTCAGTTACACCAATGGCCTCTCTAACCTTCCTTATCACATCCTTACCATAACCTATAAGATGACTTGTGCTCCCACCTGACATAAAATCAAGGAGCTTTTCAAAGAAGCTCTTCCCCCTATGAGCAATATAGAAGCTCTCCCAAAACTGCCGGGGCAGGGAAACATGAAGAGCAACTATCTCAAGATCACAGGGAAGCTCACTAATGATATTCTCTGCCCACTTATCCGCATTAGGCTTTATAATTATGTAAGTATACTCCACTAAAATACCACCTTATATGATATTAAACTATCCTTAACCTTTTATCAATCCCCTTACGATATAAGGCATGCCGAACATAGTAATCCTGAAGCGCCCTTACATCTAAATCCTCTTTCCTTAAAACCTCTATAGCATCAATCATAGCTTTAGCACCTGCAATGGTAGTAGCATAAGGAATGTTCAAACTAATGGCAAGCTTTCTAACCTCCGAAGCCTCCTTACTTGCCCCTATGCCTATTATAAGAGAGTAATCCCCTCTCCTAATCTTAGATAGATCTCTAACCACCTCACAGGCTATCCCGTTACGCCTTAAGTTAAAGGCAGCAGGGCCAAAGACACCAAGATTAAATCCAAAACTTAAAAGCTTATGAGCTATAGGTATTATCTTCAGTGAAACATCCTCATCTATGGACAATAAAACCTTACCTTCCACAGGAAGCCTCATACCTGCTGCAAGCTGAGCCTTAGCATAGGCCATTGGATAGCTATAATCTATACCCATGACCTCACCTGTAGAACGCATCTCTGGACCAAGCTTGGGATCAACATTGGGGAAGCGAGAGAAGGGAAGTACCGCCTCCTTAACAGCCACATGATCTATTTCCACCTCTTCTACTATTCCAAGCTCCCTTAGCTTTTTACCTATCATAACCTTAGTAGCTATCTTAGCCCAGGGGATACCTGTAGCCTTGCTAACGAAAGGAATGGTTCGAGAAGCCCTTGGGTTGACCTCAAGGACATAGATATCTCCATCTTTAACAGCATATTGAACATTTATCAAGCCAATTACATTAAGCTCTTTAGCCAAAAGCTTCGTCTGACGCTTTATCTCCTCTACTACAGCCCTCGGGAGAGTATGAGGGGGAAGAACACAAGCGCTGTCTCCCGAGTGGATACCTGCCTCCTCTATGTGCTCCATCACACCAGCTATAACACATATCTCTCCATCAGCTACGGCATCCACATCAACCTCTATGGCTCCCTCGAGAAACTTATCTACAAGTATAGGAGCCCCAGGAGCCACATCCATAGCCTTCTCAAAGAAGCTCTTTAAGCTATCCTCATTATAAACTATCTCCATAGCTCTACCACCTAAAACGTAAGATGGCCTTACTAAAACAGGATAACCTATCTCCTCAGCTATTTCTAAGGCCTCATCAAGCGTTAAAGCTATACCGCTAGGAGCCTGTTTTAAACCAAGCTTATCAAGGAACTTCCTAAATTCATCCCTATTTTCAGCTCTATCTATATCCAATGGACTAGTTCCTATTATAGGAGCACCATTTCTATAAAGGGGTAAAGATAAGTTTAATGGGGTTTGCCCTCCAAACTGAACTATCACTCCCCATGGCTTTTCTTGACGAATTACGTGTAAAACATCCTCTAAGGTCAATGGCTCAAAATAAAGCCTCGTAGAGGTATCATAATCTGTACTTACCGTTTCAGGGTTACTGTTTATAATTATGCTTTCTATCCCCTCTTCCCTCAAGGCAAAGGAGGCATGGACGCAACAATAATCAAACTCTATCCCCTGACCTATCCTATTAGGTCCCCCACCTAGTATAACTACCTTCCTTTTAGTAGATATCTTAGCCTCGTTCTCAACCTCATATGTGGAATAGTAATAGGGCGTGTAAGCCTCAAACTCCGCAGCACAAGTATCAACAAGCTTGTAAACTGGGAAAAGATTCCTTCTTTCCCTCTCTTTTCTAACCTCATCTTCAGTGCTTCCCCAAACGTAAGCAAGCTGTCTATCAGAAAAACCATAGGATTTAGCCTTTTTAAATATATCCTGTGGAATCTCAACTAATGGAAGACCCTTAAACTTTTTAAGCTCCCCCTCGAGCTCTATTATCTGCTTTATGTTATTCAAAAACCAAGGATCTATCTTAGTTAATTTATATACCTCCTCAACCGTAAATCCGCTTTCAAGAGCATATTTAAGATAAAATACCCTCTCAGAGTTTGGATAAGAGAGCTTTCTCTCTATCTCCTCTCTTGTTAGATCCTTAGGGTCTCTTCCATCGGAACCTAGCCCATATCTTCCTATCTCAAGGGATCTCAAGGCCTTTTGAAGAGCTTCCTTGAAAGTGCGCCCTATAGCCATAACCTCGCCCACGGATCTCATAGAAGTCCCAAGCTCATCCTTAGCACCTGGAAACTTCTTAAAGTCCCATCTCGGTATCTTAACTACACAGTAATCTATAGTGGGTTCAAAAGAAGCTAAAGTCTCCCTCGTTATATCGTTTGGTATTTCATCAAGAGTATAACCTACAGCAAGTTTAGCTGCAATTTTAGCTATTGGGAAACCTGTCGCCTTGGAAGCCAAAGCAGAACTACGAGAAACGCGCGGATTCATCTCTATAACAACCATCTCACCGTTCTCTGGATTCACAGCAAACTGAATGTTACTTCCACCCGTTTCAACACCGATCTCCCTTATAATTGCTATGGCTGCATCTCTCATCCTCTGATACTCCTTATCGGTTAGAGTTTGAGCCGGAGCAACCGTAATGCTATCACCAGTATGAATTCCCATCGGATCGAAATTCTCAATGGAACATATTATAACTACGTTATCCTTTTTATCTCTCATCACCTCAAGCTCATACTCTTTCCAGCCTAATACAGACTCCTCAAGCAAAATCTCATGAACCATACTTGCGGAAAGCCCAGCCTGGGCCAAGATCTCGAGCTCCTCCCAACTGTAAGCAACCCCACCACCGGTCCCACCAAGGGTGAAGCTCGGCCTTATTATTATAGGAAAGCCTAACTCTTTAGCTATTCTCCTCACATCAGCCATGCTCCTTGCTATGCCGCTTCTTGGAACCCTTAAACCTATTTTCTCCATGGCCTTCTTAAAGAGCTCTCTACTTTCCGCCTTCTTTATGGCCTCAACGGAAACCCCTATCATTTCAACACCATATCTTTCTAAGACCCCAGATTCAGCCAAAGCAACAGCGGTATTAAGAGCTGTTTGACCACCTAACGTTGGGAGAATAGCATCCGGCCTCTCCCTTGCTATTATCTTTTCAACTACCTCCGGAAGAATAGGCTCTATATATGTTCTATCAGCCATTTCAGGATCAGTCATTATAGTAGCTGGATTACTATTAACTAAAATAACCTCAAAGCCATCTTCCTTCAAAGCCTTGCAAGCTTGGCTCCCTGAATAGTCAAACTCACAAGCTTGTCCTATTATTATCGGCCCCGAGCCTATAATAAGGATCTTCTTTATATCAGTCCTCTTAGGCACTTCCCCTCACCCCTCAACTCATAATCTCTATAAACTCATCAAAGAGATACTTTGAATCATGAGGGCCTGGGCTTGATTCGGGATGATATTGAACAGAAAATAGCGGAAACTTACTATGCTTCATACCCTCAAGAGTACCATCGTTAAGATTCACATGAGTTACCTCCATACCGGTCCCAACTAAAGAATCCACATCTACGCAGAAGCCATGATTTTGAGAAGTTATCTCAACTCTACCGCTTATTAAATTCTTTACTGGATGATTAGCTCCCCTATGACCGAATTTGAGCTTGAAGGTTTTTCCACCCATAGCAAGCCCTATTATCTGATGACCAAGGCATATACCAAAGATAGGTATCTTTCCTATGAGCTCCCTAACCTCAGAAACGATCCCCTTTATAGCTGCAGGATCTCCCGGTCCATTTGAAAGAAAAACTCCTGTAGGCCCTAAAAAAAAGACCTCCTCAGCGGAGGTCTTTATAGGAACAACCAAAAGCTCACAACCCCTTTTCTCAAGCTCCCTAAGAATATTAAGCTTGACTCCCCCATCATAAACCACAACTTTATATGGTTTATCACTCTCCCTCCAAGACAAACAACTTAGGCTCTCTACATAAATCCTTTCTCCACCGCTCCAAAAATAAGGCTTCTTAGTAGATATCGGCGTAGCTAAATCTCTTCCGACCATGCTTGGGAAAGCTTTGAGTCGTTCAAATAGTGATGAAGGATTCAAATCCTCGGTCGAAACTATTCCCTTCATAGCACCATAAAGACGTAACCTTCTTGTCAAGGCCCTCGTATCTATGCCCTCAACCCCTAAAACTCCAGCTCCCTTTAAATATTCAGCTAAGCTCTTTTTGGACCGCCAGTTACTCGGAAACGGACAATACTCCTTAACCAATAACCCCTCAACCTGAATTTGCGATGACTCCACATCCTCCTCATTAATTCCATAGTTACCTATCAACGGGTAAGTCATGGTGACTATTTGCCCTTTGTAAGAAGGATCGGTTATTATTTCCTGATAACCGGTCATACTGGTATTAAATACCACTTCTCCAATAGCTTCGCCAGGTCCGGTAAATGAATAGCCTTCAAAGGCGGTCCCGTCTTCCAAAACCAGGAGAGCCTTCATCTTTACACCTCCTCGTAAAAAAGCCCCGCCCCCCACAAGGGGCGGGGCTTTTTATCAAGCCTCGCGGTGCCACCCTTCTTGACAGGGAATACATATCTTACTTTAAGCTTCCCTGTCCACTCTAACGGCCGCTAACGGAGCCATCCGGAGACTCTACTTGGCACAAGCCTTTCTTCGAGTCTCAGCTCAGGGGCCCGTTTCAGCTTAACCTTAAAACCGAGGAGCACTCTCAGCCCACCGATGCTCCCTCTCTGTCGGCAAGGTAAAGCTTACTTCACCCCTTCACAGCCTTTAACTCTATTAAGCCCTGCTAATCTATTCTGGTATATTATAACCAGGAACATTCAAAAAATCAATAGTTAAATAAAATTTTTCCTAAACTCGAAGAAACCTATATAGAGTAACTAATACAAGAACCACTCCAAAAATATGCTTCAGATGCCTCTGAGGCACATAGAGGCTTGTGATACGAGACCCTAAGTAGCTTCCTAAAGCTCCCACAGTTACAAGAATAAGAGTAGTATTTAAATTCAACTGAGCGGTGTGAATATGAGGTAAAAGAGCAGAAAATGAGGGAGGCATAACAGCAAAAGCATTAATAGCTGCAGCTTGTTTTGGATCATGACCTGTAAGAATCAACACGGGCATAAGAAGGAAGCCCGGCCCAACACCTAAGAAACCCGAAAGAACAGATATAGGCATGGCTAAAATCATCGCTATTGAAAACCTTTCTCTCACATATCCCTTTCTAACTGGCTTAAAGAGATTATAAGCTAAGTAAATCACCGCCCCCAAGTAAATCCACCAAACTAAACGAACCTCAACCTGATGTACTAGCCAAGATCCCAAAGGAGCAAAGGTCGTAGTAACGAGAGCTAAAAGAACGGCTTTGCGCCAACTCACCAAACGACTCTGTGCAAAACCAAAAACAGCGAAGAAGGCAGTCACACCATTAAGAAGTAAGGATAGAGGCTGGACTTGATGCACGAGATCAGAGAAAAAGAAGCTTAAAAAGGGAACAGCAACGAAAGCTACACCAAGACCTAACATACCAGATATCAAGGCTAAAAGAAATAATCCAGAAGCCATTAGAAATACCATGCTATCAGTAATAAGCAAGTTAAACACCTCCATCTGAATCTTCAATTTCTTTTTAAACTATCTCAGTAGCTCCTCAAAAAGCGGCACAAAAGCTTAAGATCATTCACGATAACCCTATATAAGTTATAAGCTAACCTTTCTCACAGAAAAAACCTATAACGAAACCAGACACTAAAGCATATACAAATATCAGTAAGTTGAAAAACAATATAAACTTAAAACCAAGGATCGCCACAGCGAGAGGCACAGCCTGAAGCCTTATAGCCCAAGCGCCTATAGTAGCAGCGATCACCCTTAAACTAGCACCCTTATCTATAAGATCCCTAAATAGGGGATAAAACACGTAAGCGGGTCCCACCATAAGCGCTCCGAAGGTAGCGCCTATAAGCATCCCCTTAAAACCGCTTTCTTTACCCACTATCTTTTTAACAAGATCCGAAGTCAAAAGCTCAGATATCAACCCTGCAAGAAAAGCCACTGAAAGGACCATAGGAAAAAGCTCTATATACGTTTTAACCGCGTAAATTAAACCTGATATCATCCTGTCAGGTTTTAATAAAACCAAGCTTAAAGTCAGAAGGGCAATAGAAAGCTCAACAGGATAGTCCTCGAAGAGCTTCTTCATAGCAAAACCTCCATTATCAAAGCTAAGATAATAGCAGAAATGAGAGCGAAAGAGTTCCTAAGCAAAGTAAACCTCCCACCAAAGTTCTTTAACTCAATGGGAATAGAAATTACACCTACCATAACCCAAGAGAAGAGAAAAGAGGAAATAAGACCAAAGCTAGCCCCATGATCTAGAAGGTATCTACATATGGGGTATCCGGAAATAACAGGACCCATCATTATGGCACCTACAAAGGTACCAATCAATATACCCTTGATTCCAGAAAAGCTCATTAAAAACTTCCCGACCGTTCCCTCAGCGAGAAAGCTTTGCAGTATACCTATAATGATGAAGATAGAAAGGATCCTAATTGAGTTTCTTAATAAGTTTTTAAGACCTCTTGAGGATGCTTTTTTGACTTTGCCTCTATCTCTTATAAGGGCCCAAACGTAAAAGAACAGAGTTAAAAATAAAATCACAATTTGAGCCTTAAGGTTCACTTTCGATAACCTCCTTTAAGAGCGCTAAAGGTCAAACTTTTATATCTATTTTCTCATAAAACTATAGGGGAAACCCTCCTAAAGGGCTCCCCCTATATCTAATCTTATGACCTTATTATTTCGCTATCTAGATTTTATTTTCTCTTAAGCCTTAAAATTTTTCAAAATATCTATAAGCCAGAAGGGCGTATAGGGCAGCTCCCTCCCATAGTACGCTTTCATCAACATTAAACTTCGGATGATGATGCGGATAGATTATCCCTCTTTCCTCATTTCTTATACCCAAGAATATAAAAGCGCCTGGAACCTTCTGGAGATAGAAGGCAAAATCTTCTGCCCCCATAGTCATCTCAGCCTCGGTAACCGGACCTATAGCCTTTGCTACATTCATAACGAAATCCGCAAACTCAGGCGTATTCACCGTAGGCGGATAGGAAACCCTAAAGAGTTCAAAACTGCCCTCGCAATCCCAGGCCTTTGAGTAATACTTAACTATATCCCCTATCTTCCCTATGACTTTATCCCTGAGCTCCATATCAAAAGTCCTAAGCGTTCCAGTTATCTCTACCTCATCAGGTATAACGTTATATCCGTTACTTCCCTTAATAACTGGAGTGCTTATCACCACAGGGTGAAGGGGATTAACATATCTTGTAACGACCTTTTGAAGAGCATTGTAAATATCAGATGCAGGATTAGTTGGATCTATTGCAAGATGAGGAGAGGCAGCATGCCCTCCCTTCCCCTTAATCTTTATTACATATCCATCAGAGGAAGCCATAAACGGACCCCTTCTTGTAGCTATCACTCCAGAGGGAAGATGTGCCCATACATGAATTCCGAAGATAGCATCTACATCATTTAAATGCCCCTCATCAACGACCTTTTTCGCTCCAGCTCCACCTTCCTCAGCTGGTTGAAAGATGAGCTTTACTTTACCACGAATATTATCTTTAACCTCAGCCAATATCTTAGCTGAGGCAAGCAGCATAGCAGTGTGCGCATCGTGCCCACAAGCATGCATCTTGCCAGGAACTTTAGACTTGTAAGGAACATCATTTTCTTCCTCTACAGGTAAAGCATCCATGTCTGCCCTGAGGGCAACGGTCTTTCCCTTCTCGCTACCCACAATAACCCCCACAACGCCCGTCTGAGCCGCTTTAAATACTTTAAATCCCAGACTCCCTAGCTCTTCTTCCACAAACTGAGAGGTTCTGAATTCCTCAAACCTAAGCTCTGGATGCTGATGAAGATCTCTCCTAACTTTAACTATATAGGGCTCTAACTCCTTAGCGATCTCCTTGATCCTATCTTCCACATTCACCCTAATCCCCCCTACTTAAGTCTTATGCCAGCTCCTGGTCCCACCGGAAGGCCTAAGAAATACCATATTATCGCCATAATTATCCAAGTCACTAAGAACAGCATAGAATATAAGAAGGTCCTTGAAATTATAGTACCTATACCTACGTCTTTTTTGTAAATTGAGGCATAACCTATAACTATCGGGAAGTAAGTCATAAGCGGAGTAAATGAGTTAGTGCTTGAATCACCTATTCTGTATAAAACTAATGTCCACTCAGGAGTATAACCAAGATAGTACATCATGGGTACTATAACAGGAGCCATAAACGCCCATTTGGTAGAACCGCTTGTTATGAAAAGATTTATGAAGGTTGAAATCAATGTGATGGCAACAAATAAACCTATTCCTGTGAACCCTGCACCCTTAAGGAAGTCCGCAAGCTTTATAGCAAGCACAGAGGCCATGTTTGTCTGAGTAAAGGTATAAATGAAGTTAGCTATGGGAAGTATTATAACGATATACGATGCCATAGTTTTCATGCTTTCCACCATGTAGTTAACCATGTCAGTTGGCCTCTTGATCTTTTCCATGCTCTTACCATAGACATATCCTCCTATCACAAAAAAGATAAAGAGTATCGGAACCATGCCTTCAAGGAGAGTAGATGGTACTATCGTATTCTTGGCAGGGTCTCTTAAAGGACCACCGGGAATAAACGTTAGCAAAAGAACTATTAAAAGATATATGCCAGAAGACCATAAGGCTTTCCTAAGCGCACTAATCTCCTTGTCACTAAGATGACTTAAATACTCAGGTGGGACTTGCGCACGATCATACTCTTCCTCCCATTTAGCGAATCTCGGCATAGCATACTTTATGGTGAATATAGTACCAACTATGGTAAGCACGAAGGTCGAAACTACCATAAAGTAATAATTAGCGGTAGGATATACGCTATACTTGGGATTTACCGCCTTAACAGCGGTATCAGTAATCCCCGCAAGCAAGATATCAGTACCAGCTATAAATAAGTTAGCGGTGAAACCTGAAGCTGCTGCAACATAGCCTAAAATAAGCCCAAAGATCGGATCCTGTCTTCTTGAATAAAATAAAGCCGCTGATAAAGGAGGAATGATGACTAAAGCCGCATCGGAAGCTAAATTACCGCAAATGCCGAAAATAAAAATAGCTGGTATAAGATACTTGTCCGAGACTCTCGTCATGGTCCTCATGAGAGCCGGGATGAAACCCACCTTTTCAGCAAATCCAGCAGCCATAACCATAACTAACACCAAACCTAATGGTGGGAACTTCGCAAAATTGGAAACCACGTTATTAAGGATCCAAGCGAGACCGCTCCTATTTAAAAGGCTTATCACTTTTATCTCCTTACCCTTTGAAGGATCTATAGCGGAGGCTCCTTCAAACACACCAGAGAGTAATATTACTAAAATCCAAAGAAAAAGGAAAATCCAGAACATATGCGGAAGCTTGTTACCTACCCTTTCTATCCAGTTGACAAAACGTGTTAGAGCACTTCCCCTAGCTTCGGACATATCCCTACCCCCCTCGCTAAATAAGATTTTAACAACTTACACTACTATAATTATAACATGCTTAAATTAATCATAATTTATCCTCTATCATCTACATTCGCAGCCAAGACAGCCACTATCTCTCCTTTGTCATTTCTAACGGGACAAGATACCGCAAAAGCAGGTCTATTTGTTCCCAAACTCACGTAGGGCTCCCCAACAAAGGGCTCACCCTTCAAAGCGCCTTGGAACCAGGGCCTAAAAGACCAATCGATATTCCTATCAAGCTTAGAATCAGCGTGGATTATCTTACCGTTTAAACCAACAAGAAGGGGCGTTCTTATGTAAGGATGGCCCTGAAAGGCCTTATCAAAAAGAGGAATTAAACGATTAAGTTCAAGATTTTTAAACTCTGGAGTTTCAGCTAACTTCAAGAGTACACTTAAGCTTTCTTTGGCCATGCGCTCCTTGGTTTCTTTGCTCCACGTTTCCTTAGTATATTGACCAGCTATATTCCTCAATCGACCAGCTACATCAACAAGTCTCTTAACATAGCCCTCTATATGCTCTATGGCGGTGCTCTGTTCATTTATGGAAGCGGTAACTTCCTGGATACTTGCTGCCATCTCTTGAGAAAGGGAGGCCAACCTTTCAGACTCATGGGCTATCTCGTTTAATCTCTCAACCTGCCCCTTAACCTTATCATCTATAAGATCTAAGGCCCTAGAAACCTCAGAGAAGGTTTGGGAAAATCTATCTAAGGAAGATACAACCTCTTCACCCTTTTTCAAGTTACCTTTAACAAGCTCAGCTCCCTTAGTTACCTCGGCAGCTACAGATGTAGCATTTCCCCTCATCTCCTTAGCTAGCGTAGCTATATCCAAAGCCGAAGCTCTCGATCTTGTAGCGAGCTTTCTTACCTCTTCAGCCACAACAGCAAAGCCCCTTCCGCTTTCCCCAGCTCGAGCAGCCTCTATAGCAGCGTTCAAGGCTAAAAGATTGGTTTGCTCAGCTATCTCAGCCAAGGTATCGACAAAACGATTAATCTGCTCCATTTGCTCAGCGAGCTCCAACACCCTTTTAGCGGTCTCCTCATTGGAAATTGTAACCTGTCTTATATCTCTCAACAGCGATCCCATCTTTTCCTTAACCTCTTGAGATAAAACCTCTGCTTCACCAGATAACTTCCTTACACCCGATGTAGTGCTCGATATATCCTGTGCCAAAGAAGCTAAAGCCTCTATGCTATTAGCTACCTTCTGAGCTACCCCAGCCTCTTCATCAGCGGCAGTAGATACCTCATTCATGGCATTAGATGCCTCCTTCAACCCTTTCCTGTTAATTTCAACATCTTTATCAAGAAGAGATATAAAGTGGCTAAGCTCCTCCGAGCTTCTCTGAACATTGCCTATTAATTTGAAGAAGACATCAAGAAGAGGTAAGATAGCATTTCTGACATTTTGAGGGAACCCCTCCTTCCTTCTGAGAAGAGCGTGATCAACACCTACGATATCGCCGCTCCCTAGGAGCTTAATCAGAGCCTCAATCCTAGACAAAAACCTTAAATCCTTTAAGGCCCAAAATAGACCAAAGATACCGCTACCTACACCCAGGATGGCCAAGCCCAATGGTAGCGACAGTCGAGCCCAGGGAATCCCCCTTAAAAAATAAATAATAACTATAAACTCTAAAAAAAGACCTGTTAAAATAAATAGAGCGAATACTCTGATTTTCAAGGCAAAAATCCCTCCTCCCATTAAATTTTAAAAACATGAAAACCTAAAATAAATGATAGCATGTCTAAAAAAACGGTCAAGGTTTTGCTATCATATTCCTATGATAAAGCTATTCCAAAAACTAGAAAGGGTAAGCTTAATAGACAGGTTGAATCGATTTACACTTTTAGTCTCAAACGATAAGGGAGATATTATGAAAGCCTATCTTCCTAATTCAGGTAGCCTAGAGGAGTTATTAATCCCCGGTAGAGTTATATTAGTTACTCAAAATCCCGGTGGAGGACTGCCTCTTAGGGTAGCAGGAACCATAGATGAAGATGGAAACGCAATAATGATAGACTCCTTAAAGATTAATGAGATATTCCCGGCAATTATAAATAATATCCCCTCATTAAAAGGATATAGTATATCCCAAAGAGAGGTGAGATATAAAAACGCAAGATTCGATTTTCTACTAGAGAAAGAGGGAGAAAAGCTTATATTAGAAATTAAGGGATGTACCCTATTTACACAAGATGTGGCATCCTTTCCAGACGCTCCTACTAAAAGAGGAGTCAAACATTTAAAGCTGCTTTCAGACCTGCAATCAGACCTTAAAGGTGGTATCCTCTTTTTAATCCAAAAGCCGGTTAAATATTTCCTGCCTAACTTTCATACAGATTTAGAGTTCGCAAGGGAGATATTCAAGGCAAAGGATAAAATTCTTATAGAAGCTATAAGCTTAAAATGGGATGAAGAGTTAAACCTTATCGAAGATTCCATATCTAAGGTGGAAATCCCCTGGGAAGCAACTAAGCCCTTCTTAGAGGACAAAGGTGTATATCTGATACTCATGTTTAACGAGAAAGATAAACAGATAAGCTTCTCAAGAGGATTAAGGGAAAAATCTGCCCTTTTCCCCAGAGGCTTTTACATATATACCGGTTCAGCGTTAAAGGGACTCTCCTCAAGGATAAAGAGACATATTAAAAAAGAAGGAAAAAACTTCTGGCATATAGATTATATAAAAAGACACATGAAAACTCTAAAAGCTATAACCATAAAAAGCCCTAACAAGATAGAGTGCGAAATAGCTAATGAGCTTATGACAATAGCAGATAGCTACATCCTAAACTTCGGATCAAGCGACTGCAACTGCAAAAGCCACTTACTTTATTTCCAAAAAGATCCAAGAAAAATGGATAAATTTATTAAAACTATATTAAAATTTAGATTCGACATTATAAAAGACATTGTTGAAAGGACTTCGCAATGGTAAAATAGCATCAAGGGGGTGCCTTTATGAATAGACACAGAGTGGGATTAATAAGGGTTCTAACTATAGAAAACGAGGAGCTTTTAAACGCTCATGGCAGAATGATAGAAAAGGCCTTCCCTGAACTTAAAGTTATAAGCAAATGCATAGAGGATCAACCAAATGGAATTTACGATGAAGAAACAGAAAGAATAGCAAAGCCAAAGATTTTACGGTTAATCAGAGAATTCGAGGAAAAGGAAAGCGTTGAAGCTATAATCATAAGCTGTGCTGCGGATCCGGCAGTTGAAGAGGCAAGGGAAACATCGAAGATACCAGTAATAGGCGCAGGGTCTTCCTCTGCTGCAATGGCATTGGCCCTTGGTAAAAAGGTGGGGGTGCTAAACTTAACGGAAAAAACACCGAAGGTTTTCAAAAGCATTTTAAAGGAAAACTTGGTTGCCGAAGATAGCCCCGAAGGAGTTAAAAACACCTTAGATCTCCTAACCGATTGGGGCAAGGAAAAGGCATTGGAAGCCGCCATAAGGTTAAAGGAAAGAGGATCTCAGGTTATAGCTTTCGCCTGCACTGGATATTCAACGATCGAGCTCGCCCCCTTACTGGAGAAAGAGATTAAAATCCCCATAGTAGATGCAGTCTTAGCCTCAGGAGCAGTTACACTTTATGCTTTAAAGATATTTAAAGGTAGGTGAGAAGAGCATGATACTGAAGGTGAATGAAAAAATCGCTGAGGCTGCAGTTTTAGGAGGGGCCTTTCTAGGCGGCGGTGGAGGCGGAGATTTAAAGTTAGGGCTTTCTCACGCCATCTTAGCACTAGGCTTAGGTGAAATAGTAATAGCAGATATAGATAGTTTACCTCAAGATAGCTATATAGTAACTGCATCCTTAGTAGGTGCCCCAGCTGCAAAGGAAAGATACGTACTTCCATCACACATGGTCAAATCCTTCGAGTTGCTAAGGGAAACAATTAAACTTGAAATTAATGGAATAATATCCTCTGAAAACGGTGGATACTCAACTATAAATGGATGGATAGTTTCAGCACTTACCGGTATACCAATAGTAGATGCGCCTGCAGATGGAAGAGCTCATCCAACAGGAGTAATGGGGGCTATGGGATTACACAAACTTAGAGATTATATATCAATCCAAACTGCCGTAGGAGGAAATAAGGATGAGGGAAGATATACAGAAATCCTCGTTAAGGGAAGCCTTGAAAGAGCCTCAAGGATGGTAAGAGAGGCTGCGGTTCAAGCTGGAGGCTTAGTAGCGGTAACAAGAAACCCTGTAAAAAGGGAGTACGTTAAGGAAAACGGAGCTATCGGAGGAATAACACAAGCAATAGAGATCGGAGGGCTTATGAAAAAATACAAAGATGATCCATACACGCTATCAGAGAAGATCATAGCTTACTTCGGCGAAGGAAAAATAATAGACAAGGTAAGAATAGAAGAAGTATCTTTAAAGACCGAGGGAGGCTTCGATGTTGGGAAAATAATGGTTAAAGGGGAAAAAGACAGCTATGAAATAACCTTCTGGAATGAATTTATGACCTTGGAGAGCTTAAGCGGTGAAAGGCTCGGAACCTTCCCAGACCTTATATCCATGATAGAAATTGGGAGCTCTATCCCTCTAACTTCCTCTCAGGCGAAGGAAGGCATGGAAGCGCTTTTACTAGTGATACCAAAAGAGAAAATCCTTCTAGGCTCAGGCGTAAAGGACCCAGAGATTTTAAAAGGGATAGAAAAAGTTATAGGTAAAAAGATAGTAGGAGGCGATTAAAAATGCTAAAACAGGTCATTGAGGCATTTGAGCTTCTTGACAGCGCTTATATTAACGGGGAGAGGGTAAAAGAGGCCTTAAACCAGAGGGGTCTTAATAACGTGGAAGTTAAAAGGATCAGCGGAGAAAAGGGCTCTACAGATTTTATAAAGATCCTGATACCTGGTAAAAGAGGAAAATCCTCTGGTGGAAGCGCACATACTTTAGGAATAATAGGAAGGCTTGGAGGCATAGGAGCAAGACCAGAAAGAATTGGACTCGTATCTGACGCTGACGGAGCTATAACTGCCATAGCTGTAGCGCTAAAACTCGGAGACATGATTAAAAACGGTGACGTCCTTGAGGGAGATGTCATAATCGCAACTCACATATGTCCAAATGCTCCAACCCAGCCTCATGAGCCTGTTCCCTTCATGGGTTCACCTGTTGATATGGCTACAATGAACAAGTTTGAGGTAGATCCCCAAATGGATGCTATATTATCTATAGATACCACTAGGGGAAACAGGATAATAAACGTTAGAGGCTTCGCCATAACTCCAACAGTAAAAGAGGGATGGATTTTAAGAGTAAGCGATGACCTTCTTGACATAATGGGCTATGTAACAGGGAGAATGCCAGCGGTTGTTCCTATAACTATGCAAGATATAACTCCTTACGGCAACGGCATCTACCACCTAAATAGCATCATGCAGCCTGCAACAGCAACAAATGCACCAGTTGTAGGAGTTGCCATCACCGCTGAGATCCCGGTTCCAGGTTGTGCTACCGGAGCAAGTCAAGCAATAGATATAGAGCTCGCTGGGAGATTTTGTATAGAGGTAGCAAAGGGATTTGGAAGAGGAAAGGTGAAGTTCTATAACGAAGAGGAGTTCAAAAGGTTAATAGAACTTTACGGTCCCATGAACCATCTGCAAGGGCTGGGGAGGCAATGCAAATGAGGCTCGGCCTTATAACCATAGGTCAATCACCAAGGTCAGATGTAGTCCCAGAGATGCGACCATATATCAAAGATGTAGAGATATTCGAACTTGGCGCATTAGATGGTCTCTCCTTAGAGGAGATTAAAAAGCTTCATCCTAAAGAGGGAGAGCCAGTTTTGGTAAGTAGACTTAGGGATGGCACACAAGTTAAGCTAAACGGAAACATAATAGCCCAAAGATTAAAAGAGTGCGTGAAAAGGCTCGAAAATGAGGTAGATATAATAGGGCTATTGTGCACAGGAGAGTTTAAAGAGTTACGCTCAAATAAAATTCTAATTGAGCCATCTCTTATATTAACTAAGGTAGTTGAAGCTTTAAATGTTGAAAGACTCGGAGTGCTGATTCCCGAACCTGAACAAGAGGAGATGACCTTAAGAAAGTGGGATGGCAAGGCAAAAGAAATATTGATAAGTAGCGTATCTCCTTATACCGGAAGGGAAGAGGATTTTTTAAGCGCTGGAGAGAAACTAAAGAACTGTGACATGGTGGTTTTAGACTGCATAGGCTACAACCTAAAGGTAAAAAGCCTTATAGGGAAAATAACAGAAAGACCGGTTCTCCTACCAAGAACCCTTATGGCAAGAGTTATAGGAGAGCTCTTAGAGAGGTGATGAAATATTGAAAATAGAAATTAATAGGGATCTATATAGCGCCTGTGAGACAGCTTTAAGGGAATGCATGGGAGTAAAAGAAGATGAAATAGTGCTTATAATAGCTGACGAGGAAAAAAGAAATATAGGCTTACACCTATGGATAAAGGCAAAAGAGCTTAAAACGGAAGCAATATACGTAGAAATGTTACCGAGAAAGATGCACGGAGAAGAGCCACCCCTACCCATAGCTGAAGCTATGAAATCAGCAGATGTAGTTTTAGCACCTACCTCTAAATCCATAACGCATACCCTTGCTAAAAAGGAGGCTTGCGAACGTGGAACGAGAGTAGCAACCCTTCCTGGAATAACGGAAGACATATTTATAAGAACATTAAACGCGAACTATGAGGAAATGCTTAAGATAACTAATAAAGTGGCAGACATCCTTGACGAAGGAGAAAACATTGAAATAATAACTTCCCTTGGAACACATTTAAGCTTTTCCATAAAGGGTAGAAAGGCTAAAAGAAGCACAGGGATATATAGAAAGGTTGGAGAGTGTGGCAACCTCCCTGGAGCGGAAGCTTTCATAGCTCCGGTAGAGGGGACGGCTCAAGGAGTAGCAATTATAGATGGATCGATGGCAGGAATAGGCTTGTTAAAGAAGCCTATTCGTCTAATAATTAATGAAGGAATGGTCAAAACTATAGAAGGAGGTGAAGAGGCGGAAAAGCTCAAAGATATTCTATCGAGGTATAGCGAAGAGGCGAAAAATATAGGAGAGTTTGGTATAGGAACTAATCCAAAAGCCATGATAAGCGGAAACACTCTTGAAGATGAAAAGGTTTTGGGAACCATTCATATAGCGATAGGAAACAATATAGACTTTGGGGGAACGATCAAGGCACCAATTCATCTTGATGGTGTAATAAAGGTTCCAACAGTTATCGTAGACGGAAGACCTCTCATAAGAGAGGGTAAGCTCCTAATTTAGAAAGGAGGGGAATCAAATGGAAGCGAAAGGAAGACACCCATCAGCGCTTGAGCCTGCGGTCCTTATACTTAACATAGCGATGGCCGTATTCGGAGCCATAATAGGGCTTGAACTTATAACTCGTTTAGGTATATCAACCAATACCTCAATTATCGGTGCCTTAATAGCTATTATCCTTGCAAGGGTTCCGGTTATGGCTTTACAGAAGTTCTTAGATATTAATAGGCAAAACTTGGTTCAAACCACGATATCAGGAGCAACCTTCGGAGCAGCAAATGCCATATTCCTGCCAGCAGCGATACCTTGGCTTCTTAAAAGACCTGACCTTGTTATGCCTATGTTAATAGGGGCCTTCTTAGGAGCAGTAGTAGACATGACCATACTTTATTGGCTTTTCGATACAAGAGCTTTCCCAGCAAAACATGCTTGGCCACCAGGAATCGCTACAGCTGAGACCCTTCTTGCAGCCGCCCAAAAGGGTAAAAGAGCTATGTATCTCATATATGGAATGCTTGGTGGGGGAACCCTAGCTTATTTTGGCATACCTGCTGACGTAGCTGGAGTAGCTTGGATAGGGAATATATGGGCTTTAGCGATGTTCGGCATAGGCTTAATAATTAGAGGATACTCAGTTAAGCTATTTGGCATCGATATTAATAAGTACTACATACCTCATGGGATAATGATAGGTGCCGGTGTAGCAGCCTTAGTCCAGATGTTCATGGTCTTGCGCGAGAAAAAAGCTTATACTAGAGAAGAGCATAAAGAGTACAAGCCCTCGAGACCTGATAAAGACATAGCTCTGGGCTTAAGCAAAGGTTTCATACTATACATAGCTATAGGCCTGCTTATAGCTGTTACCAGCGGATTATATACGAATATGTCAGCAGGAATGTTTATATGGTGGATAATATTTGCGGCTATAGCAGCGCTTGTTTCTGAGCTTATGGTGGGGCTTTCAGCAATGCATGCGGGGTGGTTCCCAGCTTTCGCAACGGCATTAATATTCCTAACCATAGGAATGCTTATGGGATTTCCACCCATAGCTTTAGGCTTACTTGTAGGATACACGGCTTCAACTGGACCGGCTTTTGCAGACATGGGATACGACCTTAAAACTGGTTGGATAATAAGAGGATATGGAAAAGACCCAGCCCTAGAAATGGAAGGAAGGAAACAACAATATATAGCTGAGTTAACAGGACTTGTAGTAGCAGTCATCATGGTAATGATTTTAGCCAAAACATACTTAGTTCAGGATCTTGTACCCCCTGTTGACAGAGTATACGTTAAGACCATAGAAGCTGGAGCTAACCCTCAAATAGCTAAATATCTAATCATATGGGCTATACCTGGAGCTATAATACAGGCAATTGGCGGACCGGATAGACAGATAGGAATACTACTCGCTACAGGTCTTCTAATATTAAACCCCTTAGCTGGTTTCACAGTACTTGCGGCCTTAGGAATCAGGCTTTTGGTCTTAAGCAAATATAAGCAGGAAGGACAAAACGTCCTTTATGTTCTTGGAGCAGGCTTTATAGCGGGAGCCACACTTGTTAGCTTCTTCAGATCAACACTAAGGCTTGGAAGGAAGTGAAAAGATATATGACCCTTTACGAGTTTGAGCTTGGGCTTGCAGCAAAAAAGCTCGTTAGAGATATACTTGATGTTCAACCTGATGAAATAGTAGCGATAACAGCAGATACGCTATCCAGCGAAGCTGTGGCTAACGCCACCGCAAGAGCAGTTTTCGAAGCTGGAGCAAAACCTATGACCATATGGGTTGCCACACCCTTGGGGGTTGGAAAAGCCGCTGATCCGATGCTTCCTCAAAAAGCCTTAATAGGAGCCTTAAACAATGCAGATGTATGGATAGAGTTTAACTACCAGTGGCTCTTATACTCAACGGTATTTGATAGGGTGATTGCGGAAAACAAAAACCTAAGATATATATGCCTTGTGGGAATGAACCCAGATATGATGGTAAGAGTCATAGGAAGGGTGGATATAAAGGTTTTAGCACAATTCCTAAAAACGATTGCAGAGATAACTATGAAAGGGAAACACGTGAGAGTAACAACACCCGCTGGAACAGATGTGGAATTTGATAATCACCCGCAAAGGCCACCTATAGTTCACTCAGGATACATACCTAAAGGGACCTATGGAATGCTACCTGGACAGATAAGCTGGACACCCAAGCTCGAGACTATAAAAGGGTACATAGTTTTCGATGGCTCCATATATCCACCTATAGGGTTGCTAAAAGAACCTATTAAACTAACCATCGAGAAGGGCAGAATAGTAAAAATAGAAGGGGGAAGAGAGGCAAGGGAGCTTGAAAGCTGGATCAAAAGCTTTAACGATCCAAACATGTATCAGTTAGCCCACATTTCTTATGGGTTTAATCCGGGAGCAAAACTTACCGGTGATATAGTTGAAGATGAAAGAGTATGGGGAGCAACCGAATGGGGAATAGGAAACATAGGTCCCAGATTAGTTCCAGATATACCAGGAGGGGTACCTGCAGCCTCCCATACCGATGGAATATGCTTAAATTCATCAGTATGGATCGATGGAGTTCAAATAACAGATAAAGGGGTCGTAGTAAACCCACCTGAGCTTGTTGAACTTGCAAAAAGGATAAAGAAATAGAAAATTACCTTCAAATCAGATTAAAATTAGATACCAAGTATGTTATAGGGCTCCAGTATTATACTGGAGCCCTAATAGTCATAAGTTTTAAAATTAATGGAGTGTAAAAAGTGAGAACATATAAAAAGCTATCCCTCATTGGACTTGATTGCCCTAACTGTGCAGTAAAAATCGAAAAGGATGTAAAGGGCATAAAGGGAGTTAAAGATGCGATAGTATCCTTAAGCTCTCAAAAACTAACCTTAACGATAGAGGAGGAAAGTAGCTGGCCAGACATCTTAAATCAGGTAAAGCTTGTGGTTAATAAGTACGATACAAACATAAAAGTCTTAGAAAAGGACCTTGAAGATAAACATAAGATAACTAAAGAGATTATAAAACTAGCTTTAGGAACCTCTCCCTTTGTGATAGCTTTTCTCGCTAATGGCAGCTTAAAGCAGGCGCTATTTATCCTTTCCTATATTGCAATTGGACACAGCGTGCTTTTAAAGGCATTTAAAAATATACTAAGCGGCCAAGTATTCGACGAAAACCTGTTAATGTCAATTGCCACCTCTGGAGCGCTTTTGATAGGTGAGGTGCCTGAAGCAATTTCCGTAATGCTCTTTTATAAGATAGGCGAGCTTTTGCAAAACATAGCAGTAGAAAACTCAAGAAGATCTATAACCGCATTATTGGACCTGCGTCCGGAGTTTGCAAACTTACTAATTGGAAACGAAACGAAAAAAACTAAAGCAGAAGCGATAAAGATAGGAGACACAATAATTGTGAGACCGGGGGAGAGAATCCCGCTTGATGGCATAGTCATAGAGGGAAGCTCAAGCGTTGACACATCTACTATTACAGGGGAATCTATGCCGAGAAGCGTAACAGTTGGAAACGAGGTTTTAGCGGGATTTATAAATCTAGATGGCCTGTTAAAGATAAAGGTAACCAAGGAGTTCAAGGAATCGACGATTAGTAAGATCTTAGAGCTAGTTGAAAATGCAAGTGCCAGAAAGGCAAGAACCGAAAACTTTATCACTAAGTTTGCAAGGTTTTACACACCTATTGTCATTCTCCTGGCTCTACTTATAGCTTTAATCCCGCCTATGGCGTTCGGACGACCCTTCTCCCTATGGATATATAGAGCTTTGGTTTTCTTAGTAGTCTCATGCCCATGTGCACTGCTAATATCGATACCCCTTGGCTTCTTTGCAGGAATCGGATCAGCTTCAAGGAATGGCATTCTGATGAAAGGAAGTAACTACTTAGAAGCCTTAAACGACGTTAATACGATAATCTTCGATAAGACCGGAACCTTAACCATGGGAAGATTTAAAATAAAAAACATATGGTCAGCTAAAGGATACGAAAGAGAAGATATCCTTAATTATGCAGCCCATGCAGAGTTCTACTCTAATCATCCCATAGCCCAATCAATTTTAAACGAATACAGCAATATAGACGAAACTAAGATAAAGGAGTACAGAGAAATACCCGGCTTTGGGGTAGAAGCGAAAATAAACGATAAAAGAGTTCTAGTAGGAAATGCTAAACTGTTATCGGATAGAGGAATAGATATTGATAAAGAAATCGAAACAGAAACGGGAGTTTACGTAGCCATCAACGATAAGCTTGCAGGATACATCACCTTTGAAGATGAGATAAAGAAAGACGCAAAGGAAACGATCGACCGCCTAAAGGAAATCGGAATTAAAACCGTACTTTTCACAGGGGATCATAAGAATGCAGCGAAATACGTTGCAGAAAGCCTAGGGATAGACGAATTTTACCATGACCTTTTACCCCACCAAAAGGTGGAGAAACTGGAAGAATTAAAAACCAAGAAAAGCAGAGGAAATATAATTTTCGCAGGAGATGGCATAAATGATGCAGCAGTCATCGCTAGAGCAGATATAGGCATCGCAATGGGAGCATTAGGACAAGATGCAGCCATCGAAGCTGCAGACGTGGTCATCATGAACGATCAAATTAAAAGTATACTTACAGCTATACATATAGCAAGAAAAACCAAAAAGATAGTGTGGCAAAACATCTTCCTTGCCTTATCCATAAAGTTTCTCGTTTTAATCACGGCCTCGCTAGGAATGGTAAATATGTGGGAAGCGGTCTTTGCGGATGTAGGAGTAGCTCTTATGACAATCTTAAACTCACTGAGAATAACCAATGAGAATTTCGATTAAGAAAGCTTTATAGGCGTATCGCTCGCTTTTCAAGGTAAGCTTTCTTCCTTCCTCTTAGCCTCTATGAAAGCCCTCCTTAATGCCTCTTTAATATCCTTGTCCTTAAGAACCAGAATAGCCATTCTTCCTAAGGCTTTAGCGCCTAAAACTATGGCCTCATGAGCTCTCTCAGATTTAGTAAGCTCTGAGAATTCCCTTGTGTGCAGAGGTACCTTCTTTCCAGTTATATCTAAGACAGGTTGAATGGCTGGACATCTATGACTGACATTACCTATGTCTGATGAGCCCATAGGACCTGGTGGCTCGGACAGCTCAACCTTAAGATCACGTAATATATCCTCGAAAAGCCTCTCAGCCACCTCATTTGGAAGCATGTTATCAAAGCTAAACTCATAGTTTCGCCAAGTCACCTCTGTAGCTGTAGCCAAAGCAGCACCCTTAGCGCAATTAAAGACCTGCTCAACGAGTCTTTTAAGATAACCCCTCCATGGTGCCCTAAAGTAGAACCTCGCTACAGCCCTTTCCGGGACTATATTAGGAACACTACCACCATCAACTATAACACCATGCATTCTAACTTCCGGCTTCACATGTTGCCTTAACATATCTATAGCATGAAAGAAAAGCTGAAGACCATTTAAAGCGTTCCTACCCTCCCAAGGAGCTGAAGCAGCATGGGAGGATTTCCCCTTAAACTCAAACTCTATGGCATCAAGAGCCAACGAACGATATTTGGCAAAACTTATACCTCCACCCGCATGGATCATCATAGCTAAGTCCACATCATCAAAAACTCCTCTTTCAGCCATCAAAACTTTGGCCCCGCTCGTTTCCTCAGAAGGAGTACCTATGACTAAAAGCTCCCCTCTTAGCTCACCCCTTTTAAAGAGTTTTATCAAAGCTATCCCAGCTAATGTGGACATAGCACCATGAACGTTATGACCACAAGCATGACCAATCTCTGGTAAAGCATCATACTCCACTAAAAGAACCACCTTAGCACCATCACCATTTTTCACCTTACCGATAAAGGAATAGGGTATACCTATAAATGGCGATTCCATATCAAATCCATGTCTTCTAAGAAGATCCATGTGGATCTTACTTGATCTTTCCTCTTCTCCGGAAAGCTCAGGGTTATCCGCAAGGTAATCACTTAAGGCTATGGCCTCCTGAGCGCTTTCCTCTACTAATCTATCAATCTCGTTAAAAAGCCCTCTGTATTTTTCCATGATTTACCTCCTTATGATCTTCCCTTCTGGCGGTTCTATAATTTTCCCATCTTCCACAGAAACCTTTCCATTAACCACAACATACCTTATACCCTTTGGGGAAGCTAATGGCTCCTTAAAGGTAGCCATATCTTTAAACTCCTTAGGATCAAATATGGTTATATCCGCATAAAAGCCCTCCTTTATCTTTCCTCTATATTCCATGAAGGCATTATCTGCGGGAATCGTTGTAGCATGCCTTAAAGCCTCTTCCCAACTAAATCCCGCTTCCCTAAGCCACAACAACGCCCTAGGAAAGGCACCAGATGCCCGGGGATGTCCCCAACCACCTCTTATAACAGCATCAGAAGCTATAGCACACATGGGGTGAAGGATACAAAGCCTCATCTCATCTTCATTCATAACGTGAGCAACAACCAACGTTTCTGGCGCATTTTGCCTTAAAAAGCTAAAAAGCTCGGGATCAAGCCTACGCCCCCTGAAACTTCCACTTGCCACCTCTATATATTCTAGCCCCTTACCCCACCTCTCCTCAAACCCAGGATCGAAAACAGCCGAACCTATGTAGGTACAAAAGGCAGAGTAGGGATAGCTATCGAATCTCAAATCCACACCCTCCGATATCGCTTCCTCAATCAATCTTAAGGCCTCTTTAGAATAGCCAAAAGCCGTCATACTCCCTAAATGAGATATAATAACTCTCACCTTAACATCTTTAGCTAAAGAAATGGCTTCCTTCACTGCCTCAATACACCTTGGACCATCATACCTTATATGTATAGAAATGAATCTCCTCTCGAATTCCCTTAAAACCCAAGCTAGACCATATATCTCATCTTTATCAACATATGGAGTATATTCAAGACCGAGAGAAAAACCGAAAGAACCATGTCTTAACTCTTCTCTCAATATCTCTCTCATGGCCTCGATCTCAGAGGGACTGGCACACCTATAAGGATCATTTATACCTATAGACTCCCTTAAGGCTCTATGACCCGTTAAAAAGCCAAGGTTGATATACTTATCTTTCACGACCTTTTCTATTTCTCTAACCAAAGCACCAGAGCCGCAGTTTCCAGAAATCCCAGTAGTTACACCTTGAAGAAGGAGCAACTTCTGTACCGTATAAGGATCAGAAGGATCCTCATCTACATGCATATGAGTATCTATAAAGCCAGGTGAAACAACAAGACCAGTAGCATCAATAACCCTCTTAGCATTCACCTCGGCTTCTAGATCTGCAACCTTCTCTATATATACATCTTTTATTAATATAAGAGCAGATTTAAAGGTCTGGGACTCACCATCCCAGACCTTATCTCCCATTATGGCTAAATCATAAATCATGTCACTGATATCCTATGAAAGTAGCTATTGCTATAAAAAGCATTTGAACAGGGAATATTAACAGGAAGAAAGGAGTAAAGAACTTCCACCACCTTTCTATAGGGACCTTAGCTATACTACATATGACCGGGAGAAGAGTCGTAGGCCAAAGGAGATTAGAGAAACCATCTCCATACTGGAAGGCTAAAACAGCAGTTTGCCTCGTTATGCCAAGCAAGTCAGATAGGGGAGCCATAATAGGCATGGTAACAGAGGCCTGTCCTGAACCAGAAGGTATGAAGAAGTTTATTATTGTTTGAACAACAAGCATACCCTCAGCTCCAACCCATGGAGGAAGTCCCTCAAGAGGTTTTGACAAACCGTATATAACGGTATCTATTATTCGTCCTTCTCTCATAACTATGAGTATCGCTCTTGAGAGTCCTATAACAAGCGCCCCAAAAACTATATCTCTTGCACCTTCAAGGAAGGACTCAGCAATCTTATTAGGAGTAAAACCAGCTATTAGGGCACAAACAACGCCCATAATTAAAAATAAACCCGCTAACTCATTGAAATACCAACCAAGCTCTATAACTCCCCAAATAAGCAAGCCCACTGTAAAGATAACAATACCAAAAATTAATTTTTCCCTTAGTGTAAACTCCCTAACTATAAGCTCATCATGCCTTAAGGCTAACACACCCATATCTAAGCCATACATTAAGCTCTTCTTAGGATCCTTTTTAATTCTTCTGGCATATCTTATGGTCCACCAAACGGCCAAAGTTACAAAGGTAAACCAGCTTACGATCCTAAAGCCCAAACCTGAAAAGAGCGGTAACTCCGAAAACTTTTGAGCCAAACCAACGGTAAACGGATTCATAAAAGCTGCAGCAAATCCCATACCAACGCCAAAACAAACCATGCTTAAACCAACTATGGCATCATAACCCATAGCTATAGCGAGTCCAACAAAAAGGGGAACGAAGCCTAAGGCCTCTTCAAACATACCGAAAACAGATCCGCATAGGGCGAAGAAATACATGAAGACAGGAATCATAAATATCTCTTTGCCCTCAAGCTTTCTCAGCAAGAAACCTATAAAGGAGTGCAATGCTCCCGTCTTCAAAACCATATAGAAGGAAGCATAAACGATGAAGACGAAAAATATGACCTCAGCTGCATCTATCATCCCTTTCTGAACGGCAATAAAGGTTTCAAAGAAACCGACAGGATTAGGATCAACCAGCTTATAGGTTCCAGGAACAACCACAGTCTTATTAGTCTTCGGATCCTTTACCCTATCAAACTCCCCAGCTGGAAGAGCATAAGTAAGAATAGCAGCTATCACCACTAAGGAAAAGAGCAAAACAAAGGTGTGAGGAACACGGACTCTCATCTAAACTTCCCCTCCTCTCTAAAATAAAATATTTCTGCAAAAATGATAAATTAAAAACTTAGCTATGTCAATATATACTATTCTTTGTACCATTTCCCTCCTCTCTCAAAACTTCAAGAAAAGCTTTAACTACCTTAGGATCAAAAAGCTTTCCGCTTTCTCTTTTTATATAATCGATGGCTTCTTCCCTGCTCCATGCTTTTCTGTAGGGACGATCATGTATCAAAGCATCATAAACATCAACTACAGCAAATATCCTCGCTGAAATAGGGATTTCCTCTCCCTTCAAGCCCTTAGGATAACCGCTTCCATCCCATCTCTCGTGATGATAATAGGGGATTTCTAACGCTGGCCGAAGATACTCTATTTTTGAGAGAAGCTCATAAGCATAAACCGGATGCTTTTTCATTATCTCCCAATCTTCCTCGCTCAGCTTACCAGGTTTAAATAATATACTATCTGGAATAGCGAGCTTACCTATGTCATGAAGCAACGCCCCTCTTCTTATGTGAAGGAGAGCTTCCCCGCATATCCCGAGCTTTTTCGCCACTTTAACCGTTAATTCCGTTACCCTCTCGCTATGCCCTTCGGTTTCCCTATCTCGAAGCTCAAGCACCTTAGCCAAGCTCTCGATAGTAGCCTCATAAGCTTGAATCAGTTTAAAATTGGTGGTCTCAAGGGATCTTAAAAGCTCAATGTTATCTATAGCTATTGCCAACTGCCCAGCTAAGGTTTCAAGGAAACTAAGCCACTCCTCATCGACATCAATAAAACTTCTCTTAAAAATTTCTAAAACTCCCAGGACCTTCCCCTTACTTATAAGTGGAGCAACAACATAGCTTTTAAAGCCCTCTTCTCTCATAAGCCTTCCCCTAACCGGATCCTCATCCGCGTTTTCTAGCCACAGAACTCGCTTTTCAAGGATAGCTCTTCCAGCTAATCCTTCCCCCACCCTGATTCGGATCCTCTCCCAATTCCTGGTAGTGAAACCGAAACCACAGCAATTGATCCCCAACTCCATAACCCAAGGATCAAGATGAAGCACAGAAGCAGCGTTAACGCCAAGCTGATTTACCACCTCCTCGAGAACAACCTTTATCGTTAACTTTGGATCTAAGCTACCACTTATCGCCCTATCTATGTTCCTTAAAGCTTGAAGCCTATTAAGCCTCTTTTGAGACTCCTCAAAGAGTCTAGCGCTTTCCAAAGAAGAGGCAGCAAAGTTAGCAATGGCCTGAAAGACCTCTACTTTTTCTTTCGTAAAGAAGCCTAGCTCCTTAGAGTACAAGGTTAAAACCCCATAGACCTTTTCCTTACTTATCATAGGGAAAGAGGCAACCGTTTTAATACCGAAGGGCTCAGCCCTATCCCCCCATACCTTGAAGAAAACATCTTTATATATATCCTCTATAACCTGAGGAAGACCGCTTCTAATTGCCCTACCAGCGCTACCCATACCATAAGGGCTATCATCCCAGCGTACTATCAGACCATCGAAATAGGGGTGACCTTCAGGATAATTAGCTAATATCCTTACCCGTCCATCGGGCTCAGCCCAACCTATCAGAGACATATAAGAGCCAAAGTGTTCAACACAGCTTTTAACGACTATTCTCGCCCTCTTAAGAAAATCTAGATCTTCCAATATAAGCTCTTTAGCCAGGTTATACATATTAGTCATTGAGTTAACATATGTTTTAAGCTCAGTTATATCCTCTCCAGCGCTTATAATTTCCACTATATTACCAGACTCATCACGTAAAAAGCTATTGTGCCAGGCTATAAGCCTTCTTCTGCCATCCTTAGTAAGTATCGGATTCTCATTATACTTAACTGGCTCAAGCTCCCCATTAATTAGCTTTTGAAAGACCCTTTCAACATCCTTTCTAATCTCCTGAGGGAGAAAATTATCAAACCAGCTCTTACCCAAAATCTCCTCTTCACTACAACCTAAAATCTCACAACCCTTGCGATTGATGAAGGTCACCCTTCCATCCCTATCAAGGGTGAGAATGATCACTTGAGCTAAATTTAAAAGAGCCTTTAACTTGTTTAAGTCGCTCCCGTAATCGACCTCACCTCTCATCAAGATACCCCCTCATGACATAAAATTTTAAGAGCTTATTGACAGAAGAAAAAACAAAGATTAAAATCTTCCTGGTCATTTCAACAGAGTTTCAAAATCAAAACAATATAATTTTGGAGATTTCGCAACAAATATCTCCAAAACCTTAAAGGAGGTTATTCAGTTATGAGCGGTATTAAAAGCCTCAGGTTAAAGATGTTAATCCTTCTACTTCTTCCCACCATAGCTCTATCAACTATTATAACATTTATTACTGAAAAAAGACTGAGTTTCTCAATTGCCTCCATAGTTGAAAACATGTCGCTTGAGTTATCTGTTAAAGGAGCTAACATAATTGATGAGTGGCTTAAGAGCGTAGTAAATGACATGGACTGGCTTGCAGGAACGAATGCGGTAAAGGATGCATTAAAGAGCGGTGACTGGAATAATCTGCTAAAAAACTACCTTCCGCCAAGAATAAAGAATAAACCATTCCAAGATTTGTTTATAGCTGATGCTACGGGAAAGGCCGCAAGCCCGACCACCCCTGACTCAACTGTAGATGTAAAAGATAGAGAATACTTTAAGCAAATATTTCAGCAAGGTAAAGATCTCCATATCGGAAACGCTATTATCTCAAGAGTAACAAATGAACCTGTCTTTGTAATTGCTAAAGCAGTGAAAGATGAAAAGGGTAATACTATGGGAATAATTTTTGCAGCCATACCTCTTACCACCTTTTCTAAGATAGCCTCGGAAATAAAGTTAGGAAAATCGGGATATGGATGGATAGTAGACGCAAGCGGAACTGTTGTAGCGCATCCTCGCCAGGAATATCTCATGAAGCTTAAGATAAGCGAGGCCTCCAAAGCTAACTTTAAGGGACTTGAGGAAGCATCAGGAGACATTCTAAACGGCAAAACAGGATACACCAAAGTTACTCTACCTAATGGATCTACTAATTTAACTTTCTATGCTCCCATCAAGGTCGCTAAGGGCTGGGCTTTCCTAGTAGACATGCCTGAGAAGGAGCTATATTCTTATAGTGCAGGCATAGTAAGAAACATAATAGTGCTTTTGGGAATATTAATAGGCGCAACAGCTTTAATAATCCTCCTTGTGAGCTTTTCCATATCCAAGCCTTTAAAGGAGCTTGCCCAGAAGGTGGCAAACTTCGGTAAGGGAGATTTAACGGTTAGCTTCCAGGCAAAGGGTAAAGATGAGGTAGCCCAAATAGCTCAGGCATTAAACCTAATGGCGAATTCCTTAAGAGAATCTTTAAAGACCATAAGTGAAGGATCCAATCAGGTAACATCCTCGGCAGAAAACCTCGCAACTATAGCAGAAAATGTAAGCACAGCAAGTGAGGAGCTTGTAGCGCAAATGGAGGAAATAAACAAGGCAGCGCAAGATGCTTCTGCATCCATAGAAGAGGTCAATGCTGGTATCGAAGAGATAGCATCAAGCGCTCAAAACCTCTCAAAAGCCGCACAGGACTTAACGGAAAGGGCAAAAGAGGTTGATAATGCCGTTAAAGAGGGAGAGGAAGCCATAAAGCTTATAGTTGATGTAATAAATCAAACTAAGGAAAAGTCTAAAGATACAGAAAGGGCGGTATCTGAGCTTTCCGAAATGGCCAAAAACATCGGAGATATACTCCAAACTATAAGCTCTATAGCTGAACAGACTAACTTATTAGCATTAAATGCCGCTATCGAGGCAGCTCGCGCAGGAGAGGCTGGTCGCGGATTTGCCGTTGTAGCTGATGAAATAAGAAAGCTTGCTGAAGGGAGCAAAGTGGCGACAAATAAGATATCCCAGATACTAAACCAAATAAAGCAAGGGGCTCAAACTGCAGGCCTAGCCACATCTGAAACTGCAAAAGCGGTAGAAAAGGCTATGGAAAGCTCCATAAGAGTGAAAGATAAGCTCTTAAGTATATTAAGAGAGATAGAAGGAATGAGCTCTCAAATAGAGAGCCTAGCGGCAACAGCTCAAGAACAAAGCGCAGCTACTCAAGAGATGAGTAGCGCTCTAGACATAGCTACAAGATCCATAACCTCTATAGCTCAACAGGTTGAAGCTGCTACTGAGGTATCAAAGAAGCAAGCGGACTCAAGCCAGAACGTCAGTGCCTCTGCAGAAGAGCTATCCTCCATAACTGAGAGCCTGCAGGAGATGATAAGGAAGTTTAAGGTAGCATAAAATAAATAAGGCCTCCCCTTTTAAAAGGGGAGGCCTTTAATTCAACCTTTACTTAAACTTCTGGAGCAGGTGGGATTATCTTCGACTCCATTAAAAGCTTGACCATTTCCCTTGACGACTTTATCGCCTCTTCCGCCTTCTTAAGCAGTTCCTCACGAGTAAGCTTAACCCTCGCTATACCTTGCTCTATAGCCTTAAGTCCGACAGCCGCGGCTTCCTCCACATATACCTCCCACATTTCCATGGTAGGAAGTATAAAATCCTCTGAAAGAAGATTCTTTTTCTCAACATAGTCAGCCAAGGCGGTAGCAGCAGCTATACACATCTCATCAGTTATAGTTTTAGCTCTAACATCCAACGCTCCACGGAATATGGCTGGAAAACCAAGAGAGTTATTAACCTGATTTGGGAAATCAGATCTTCCTGTTGCAACTACCTTAGCCCCCGCCTCCTTAGCATCCCATGGCCATATCTCAGGAATAGGGTTAGCACAAGCAAATACCACTGCATTCTTAGCCATACCCTTTACCCAATCCTTCTTCACAGTATCAGGCCCAGGGGTGGAAAGAGCTACTAATGCATCGGCACCCTTCATAGCGGCTTGGGCATCCCCAGCCACCTTTTCAGCGTTGGTCTTTTCACACATCTCCCACTTCTCCTTAAACTTATCTTTGTTCTTTTCTATGTCGGTCCTACCCTTATGAAGGGTACCCTTAGAATCACAAAGTATTAAGTTTCCACCAGGAACGCCAGCAGCCATAAGAAGCCTCGCAGTGCATATACCGGAAGCACCTGCACCTAAAATGACTATTTTCATATCCTGAAGTTTCTTCCCTACTATCTTAGCAGCGTTAATCAAGCCAGCTAATACCACAGCGGCGGTACCTTGCTGATCATCATGCCATACAGGTATTTCCATTTCATTTCTTAACCTCTCAAGTATATAGAAACACTTAGGCTGTTCTATATCCTCGAGATTTATTCCACCAAAGGAAGGTTGAAGGTATTTAACGGTCTTAATAAACTCATCGGGATCCTTAGTATCAAGGCACACAGGAACAGCATCAACTCCACCAAGGTACTTAAAGAGCAGAGACTTACCCTCCATAACAGGCATGGCAGCTTCAGGACCTATGTCACCTAATCCTAATACCCTTGTCCCATCAGTTACTACAGCAACTACATTCCACTTCCAGGTATACTCATACACAAGCTCCTTATTAGCCTGAATAGCTTTGCATGGAGCAGCAACACCAGGAGTATACCAAATAGCAAAATCGTCGATGCTTCTTACAGCACACCTTAAGCCAGTTTGAATTTTACCGCGGTAAAACTTGTGCAATCTCATCGCATCCTCAGCTGGCTTGCTCGCCTTCTTTAAGAGCTCCTCCTTAGTTAACATCTGTATCCCTCCCTTAAAGCACTCTATATTTCTTTACTCCCTCTACATAAAGATCGTTACCATTAGCATCTATACCCACTATCAGAGGAAAATCCTCCACCTCAAGCCTGTATATGGCCTCGGGCCCGAGATCTGGAAAGGCTATAACCTCTGCTTTCTTTATGCGCTTTGCAAGCAAAGCTCCAAGTCCACCTATGGCTAAAAAGTAAACTGCCTTATGCTTTTTCATAGCCTCAATAACCTGAGGCTTTCTTAACCCCTTACCTATCATACCCTTTAACCCATGCTCTATTAACGTAGGAGTATAAGGGTCCATTCTACCGCTCGTGGTAGGACCAGCAGAGCCTATCACCTGACCAGGCTTAGGGGGACAAGGTCCAACATAATAAATTACTTGCCCCTGAAGATCAACGGGAAGCTTTTCTCCACGAGATATCATCTCAAATAAGCGCTTGTGAGCTGCATCACGACCAGTATATATAACACCAGAGAGCAACACTTCATCTCCCGATTTAAGGCTTAAAACCACTTCATCCGTTAAAGGAGTAGTTATCCTTTTAACCATGCGTTAGCACCCCCTTAAAGGACTACCTCAACGTGCCTTGCAACATGACACTGAATACTGACTGCCACAGGCAAAGCAACCAAGTGCGTCGGATACATCTCGATGTTAACTGCCAGAGCAGTTACTCTACCACCCAATCCCTGAGGACCTATACCTAATTTATTTACTTCCTCTAAAATCTCCCTCTCAAGAGCAGCTACTTTAGGATTCGGATGAAACTCTCCTACCTTTCTAAGTAAAGCTTTCTTCGAGAGAACCGCCGCCTTATCCATAGTCCCGCCGACACCCACACCAACTAATATAGGAGGACAAGGATTAGGGCCAGCCTTTTCAACAGCCTCTAAAACAACTTTCTTTATTCCCTGAGGGCCATCCGCTGGAATTAGCATTCTAACCTGAGACATGTTCTCACTACCGCCACCTTTAGGCATAACAGCTATCTTAAGTTTATCTCCAGGAACGATATCAGTGTAAATCACGGCAGGGGTATTATCCTTCGTATTCTTTCTCTCAAAGATCGGGTCGTCAACAATAGATTTCCTCAAATAGCCGTTTATATAGCCGCGCCTTACACCCTCGTTTATAGCATCATAGAGATTACCGCCAACTATATGAAGATCCTGACCTAACTCAACGAAAACAAGCACAATACCTGTATCTTGACAAATAGGAACCTCCTCTTTGGCAGCAACGAGAGCGTTTTCCACAAGGAGATTGAGAATATTCTTACCAATAGGGGATTCTTCAATGTCGTAAGCCTTTTTAATAGCATCCATAACATCAGAGGGCAATATATTACAAGCTTCTATACACATCTTCTCAATGACAGGAATAATCTCGTTTACATGAAGCTCCCTCACACAGATCACTCCTCCTTTACATAGAGCTAAAGGGAAGAAAGCACATTCTTGGATATATTTTGTATATGCTCTCTTATTGCTTCCTCAGCCTTTACAAGATCCCTTTCCTTTATAGCTTCCCAAATCTTTTCATGTTCCCTCAAAGAGTCCAAAGCTCTACCTGCAGTAAGAAGAGAGCGAAACTTATATCTTATAAGATGAACATTAGCACGCTCATAAAGCTGTTTCAAAACGGAGTTATTAGCGAGATTTATTATTTTATCATGGAACTTACTATTTAGCTCAGAGTAACGAACAAAATCGTATTTCTCTAAGGCATCTTTCATCTCTTTTATTATGTCACCCAGCTCAGCGATATCCTTCTCGCTTGCCCTAGTACAAGCAAGCCTAATAGCCGTGATCTCTAGCCCTTCACGAACTTCAAAACACTCTGCCAAAGTTTTCTCAGACACAGGAGCAATTACAGCGCCTTTTCTTACCTCTAAAACTGCAAGTCCCTCATAAGCAAGTCTCTCAAGGATCTTCCTCGCAATCCTCCTTGATATCCCGAATTTCTCCATAAGTTCAGCCTCTCTCAGTCTCATTCCTTCTGGAAAATAACCTGTAACGAGCGACGTGTAAACCTTATTAAATACTTCTTCGAAGGTTAATGCCTCAGCCGAGGAAGACGATCCTCTTTTACCCCTTTTCATTGCAACCCCCCCTATTTCTCAAATCCCCCTCCTAATCTACCATCGAATCAACCCTTTTATTTTAATGAACTCTATAATTCCTTTTTCCTTGCTTCACTTAAAAACCTATTAAAGAGCTCTGAGGCACCTATTCTTTCGCACACATCTTTAAATTCCTTCAACACTTCAGAAGTCAAAAGCACGTCTTTACCTTCGCTTTCAGCCGCCTTTAGAAACTCTATCTCTCCTGGCATATAAATCCTTTCCCCTTCTTTGGTCGGAGAAGATTTTACCTTTCTGATGTAATCATCAACGAGAGTCTCGAAATCTCCAGGAACAAAAACTGACGGATCCAAAACCATAAATAAATGGCCTATTCTCATCACCTTAGAAAAGTCATCATTTGCTCCTACATCCTCAAGAAAAGCCGAACCTGTCAACAAGCCGCTTAACAGATCTATTATCAAGGCAAGACCATAACCTTTAGGCCCGCCTATTGGAAGCAAAGTCCCTTTCAAAGCCTTAACCGGATCATCAGTAGGCAATCCATTCTCATCTATAGCCCAACCTAAAGGAATCTTTTCACCTTTTAAAGCCGCCAATCTTATCCTTCCACGAGCAACTACAGAGGTAGCCATATCAAGAACAATGGGAAGCTTGTTCTTAGCTGGTATACCTATAGCTATAGGATTGGTCCCAAAAAGAGGAGTCTTCCCACCCCACGGAGCCATTGCTGGAGCAGTGTTAGATATGGCCAAACCGATCATGCCAGCTTTAGTAGCTCTTATAACATAGTAAGCCAAGCTTCCTAGATGATTAGAATTTCTAACTCCTACAACTCCAACACCATATTTACCGGCAAGCTCAATGCATCTATCGATCGCCCAACATCCAACAACAGGTGCTATACCATTACCCGCATCAGCAAGTATAACCGCCCCCCGCGAGGAAACCTCCCTTATATCCGTTTTAGGGTTCATGAGGCCCAAGTTTATCCTCTTAATATAAACTGGAAGGCGAGCTATACCATGAGACTTTACTCCTCTAAGCTCAGAAAAAATTAAAGAATCAACGAAAAGCTCAGCATCCTTCTGAGGAACTCCTACTAAAGACAACAGGGAAGAGCAAAAACTCCGCAAACTATCCATCTTCACCTCAACATTACTCATAAGGCACTCCATTTTATTTACCTCCTTCAGAACCTTTCAAGAGGCTATTATATCAATTAAAGTAAAATAAAAAAAGGAGGGGGGAGGGGGGTGGGGATCGCTACGCTATCACTTCCCCCTCTCGATCTTATTATGTTTATCCTAACCCGAAGGGTTGATATCTCTTTACTCAGGAATAGCCATATCAGGCTGACCGTTCGCACTCTGAACAGCCTCAGGATAGTAGCGTCTCACAAACTCGACAGTTAGAGCAGCCTGATAAGCCATATCTTTACCATTTTGAGCGGTCGTCTTTACACCATGAGCGCTAACAACGGAGTTACCCGTCTTAAGATGTATAGGAGCAGCTATTCTAACCATCTCAGGAGCCTCAAAAACCCTTATAAAACCACCAGAAGCTGGAGGATTATCTACATGAACATCCAAGGGAACTTTAACAGCCTGTCTTAAGGCAGCTATCATGGGAAGCTGCATATCTCTAACAGGGTTAATAGAATCAGCACCTAGATTCTCAAGCAACTTGAAGGACGCGGGATTAGCATGTCCACAGTGAGCGGATACCTTGAACCTCACATTCTTAGGAAGCTCTCCGGCCTTTCTCATCTCATTTAGTACCCAGAGCATACCTTCATCATAAACCAATATTCCCCTAACACCCAACTCAACACCACGCAAAACATCCTCAATGGCCCTGACAAGCTGCTCAGCACCCCTTAGCCTATAACCGATTCTAACACCCTGAGAAGTTAACATGGTAGCGCTCGTATCATAAGTAGCTCTGGGACCAACAGACATATTAAGCTCTATACCATTATCCTTACAAATAGCAACAAACTCCTTTATCTCCTTAGCGGTGTAACGCATCATACCGAACGTATCATCAACACGGTTTATAGTTATTCCCAAACTTTTAGCAGTATCCAAAAGGGCCCTCAAAGCCTCAGCAGAGTTAACGGTGGGAACCTCTATACGGAAGTGAGCCCCATCCGGAAACCTCATATTAGAAGTAGGTAAATCCCACGAATCTGAACCAGGTAAACCAAGCTTCTTTAAAAACGCTCTTGTCCGATCGAACATAACTCATTCCCTCCTTAAAAATCTAAGTTCTCTTCAATGCTAACATTAATATAGCACTTTCAAACCAACTTGTCAATATAATCTTCGAGCACAACTTATAAATATTTTTTGTAAACATTCTTGTTACAAAAACGAACATCAATAAAAGAAGAGCCCATACGGATAATATACCCGCATGGGCCACTATCCCTTCCAAACCTCTTTAAACTCCCTTCTTCACATATCTATACTGCAAAAGATAGCTTGCCACCACTAGCAGGATTATTACAAGACTTATGGGACGAGTAAAGAAAGATATGAAAAGATTTCCAAGGCCACCAGAAATTATCAAAGCTTTTCTGAAGTTCGTCTCTATCATGGAACCAAGTATTAAAGATAAAACTATGGGGCTGACGGGGAAACCACCTTTTTCCATAGCATATCCAAGAAGGCCAAATATGATCATAAAAAGGACATCATAAACGTTGTTTTGCAGAGCATAAGAACCAACGATGCAAAGTACGGAAATAAACGGAATCAAGAACCACTTAGGAAGGTTCAACATCCTAAGCATCAAGTTGCTTCCAAGAATACCAAGAACATAAGCGAAAATCGTTCCTATAACTAGAAAAACAAGTATCATATAAAAATAATGTCTTTCCGTTAGCATAAAGGTAGGACCTGGTAATAACCCATGAAGGTAGAAAGAACCCAACATAACAGCTGTAACAGAATCACCGGGTATTCCAAGAGTTAAAAGGGTTGTTATAGCTCCACCAATAGCAGCATCATTGGCTATTTCAGGTGCAGCAACTCCCTCATAAGCTCCCTCACCAAAAGGTCTGGTTGGTTCCTTTATCAGCTGTTTTGAAACACCATAAGATACCAACGCTCCTATGTCTCCACCAGTTCCAGGAAGCAGCCCTATTATAGCCCCTATAGGGGCAGACCAGATAAAACATTTGGCTACCTTTTTAAAAACATCAAATCTAGGGAATAACCCTCTAAGGTTGAAATAAAATCCCTCAACTTTAAAAGATCTCCTGCTACTTAGCTGGACAAACACCTCCTTCATACCAAAAAGACCAATCATTGCAACGATGTAGTTTATCCCGCCCCCTAGAGCAGTTATACCAAAGGTAAATCTCATTAAGCCTGTTATGGGATCCATACCTACAAAGGCTATTATTAAACCCAAACAGGCCGCTGCCAGCCCCTTAAGCATACTCCCCTTACTTAAAACGGAAACAAGAGTTAAACCCCAAAGACACATCAAGAAGTACTCATGATCTCCAAACCTTAAAGCAAATTTTCCAATAATGGGGCCAAGAACAGCAAGAAAGAGTATCCCAAAAAAACCACCAAGTAAGCTTACAAACATGGAAAGGCCTAAGGCAGTATCTGCTTCCCCTTTCTGCTTTAAGGGATAACCATCGAATACTGTGGCTACTGCAGCAGCAGTTCCAGGAATGTTCAAAGTGATAGCTGAGATAGAACCTCCCATAACTCCTCCACAGAAGGCACCTATTATAAAAGCCAAAGCATCCATCATATGCCAGCCAAAGGTTAAGGAGACGACCAGAACCATAGTCATGGTCACCGTTAAACCAGGCAGTGCCCCCATTATTAACCCAATGATTGTTCCTATCAAGATGTACACAAGAAGAAGAATTATACTCATCCTAATCCCTCCTTACGCTACGGTAAAGCAACTAAAAAGATCTTATTAAAAACAATATCTATTGAGTACACGATACAGAGAGACATGGCAAGAAGAATTACAGTCTTCTTTAAGATATTCCCATTAAGCTCGTTCCCAGAAAAAGCGAACATCGTTCCCATACAGAAAATCAGCGTAGTAAGTTTAAAGTGAAGCTTCTCCACAACCATAACATACACCACGAGCGCAAGGAAATATAATATAACAGTCCGCAAGTCCCTCATGTTAGCGAGATGAGTTTCTCTATCGATTTTATGCTCTTTCCAAAACTTAAACTGAGTTATCAATATAGATAACAATAGAATCAAAAGCGTAACAGCAACCAAAAAAGGAAAGATCAAGGGAGAATCAATAGTCAATAAAGGAATGTTATCAACTTTATTGAAAGTGTAAAGGCTATAAAAAACAAGGGAATTCGCAACAAACATAACAACTAAGGTTACTATGTCTAATAGCCTAGAGTAATCCATCACCCTCACCTTCTCTAAGCTTTTTCTTCAATAGCCTCGCTTGGACAAACGCTCTTACAGGCATAACACTCCACACACAAATTCACATTTATATAAGCCTTACCATCAACCATTTGAGTTGCACCAGTTCCGCAGACCGCAATACAAGCTTCACAAGCTTCGCACTTACTAACATTGACTACCAGCATTGATTATTCCCCCTTTTAAGTATCCTCCGCGTTTTAAAATAGGCTCACCCCTCTTTAAAAGGGAGGGGTGAGCCTTTAAATCTCAAAATTTATTTAGGCCTCTTTATGCCGAAATCCTCTGGTGACTTCTTAGCAACGCCAGCATCGTAAAGAAGCCAGGCGGCCTTAGCCGTCCAGTTTTTAACATACTCATAAGCATAAGGACCAGAGTAATCCAAAGGCACCAGGAAGAATTTCTTGCAATACTCAAGCCATCTTGGGTCTTTCGCAGCTTCATCCATAGCCTTCGTTAAGACCTCTACAACCTCTTGTGGAACACCTCTTGGGGCAAAGAGCCCAAAGTAAGGACCATAAGGCAAATGCTTAGCAAGAGATGGGAAAGCCTTACCCATAGGAGTAACGTCCAAGCCTGGGACAGGTTCGTTAGTGAAGGAAGCCAATATCTTTATCATCTTACTCTGGTGAGCTTCGATCATCTGCTGAACCATCTCTATAGTAGAATCAACATGGCCACCCATACAAGCAGTTACAGCTGGCTTTCCACCCTGATAAGGAACAAAGGTGAATTTGCAACCAAGTTCCTTCTCCAAAAGAAGTCCACAAACATGAGGAACAGTAGCCGGACCAGCGGTACTCAACTTAAGCTTTCCAGGATTCTCTTTAGCATACTTTATAAACTCCTCTACGGTATTAAAGGGAGAATTAGGAGGAACAGCTACCACAGGAATAGCTTCAGCTACAAGTCTAATTGGGATAAAATCTATGTAAGGACTTAACTCGGCTGTTCCCATAACCTGCCAAGTAGACATCGCTTCAGAACCAAACATTAAGGTATAACCATCCTTTGGACGAGACATAACCTGTGAAGCAGCTATAGCGCTTGCAGCTCCAGGGACATTCGTAATCCCGATTCCAACACCAAGCTTCTCCTGAAGTATGGGGAGTATACCACGAGCAATAACATCAGTAGCACCACCCGCAGGGAAACCAACAAAGACAGTAATAGGTTTTTCAGGATACTTCGCATAAGAGCTCGTAACAAAGCCCAAAGCCAAAACCACCATCAAGGCCACCAAACCTAATACCACTACCTTACGCATGAAATGCCACCCCCTTCTTTATTTTTAAGATTTAGACAATGAAAAGCTTTCCCTCCCTCTCCCTCTATCACCCCCTTTTATATGTACATGCGTTGAGGATCGATCTTTTTCCTAAGAAGATCAATTTCCTCGGCAGTAGGCTCATCAGTAGTTTTAACTCCGCTCGATAAATCTAAAGCGACTCCTGTATTTTGAATAACATCTTCAGGCTTTACACCAGGATGAATAGAGAGAACCTTAATAGCCTTGGTCTTCTCATCAAAACCAAAGACACATAGGTTTGTTATTATTTTTACATCCTCAGGTACAGGAAGCCCCTCCTCCTTCCTGCTATCATAGCCCCTTAGATATCCTACGCTCGTTAGATAATCTAAGCTATCCACTATCTTTCTCTTCTCGTGCCTCATCATTATAAGAAGCCTCCTAGCCATTGTAGCCATATCTGCAGCTCCACCGCTACCATTTATATGCCTTGTACCTTTCTCCGTTTTAACAAGCGTGCTGTTTATATTCCCATATTTATCAACCTGAAGCCCTCCCAAAAACCCAACATCTATCAGGCCCTTCTGAAGAATAGCTCCCAGCGTACCGACGAAGCTTGTAAAGTGCTCAGCTTTATACCAAAGCCTTGGATCAGCAACTCCCACTCCCATCTCTTCAGCCTCAGGATTAATAACCCCTATTTCATAAATTATCGTTAAATTAGGAGCGTGAGTGTTTTGAGCAAGTAAAGCAGCTATCTGAGGCAAACCCAATCCTACAACTACATTCTCCCCATCCCTTAAAAGCCTTGCGGCCGTAACCGCCATTAACTCATTAGTTGTGTAAGGTAAAGACACCTCAAATCACCCCTTAATAACCATATACTGGATCCGCCTTTATCTTATTCAATCGTCTAACGCCACCCACTTTTTCCAAAAATTCCTCAAAATCCTTAGTACCTAAAATGTACTCATCAACAAATTTCTTAAATTTTTCCCCGTCCTTACTAACCTCAGCATATTCTTCAAGCATCTCCTTGTCATAGTCATAGCACTTGTACACAGCGTTAGGAAAAGCCCCAAAAGGTACCTCAGCAACAGCATGAACATAAACGCTGGGTATAATGACCTTTTCAGGATGTCTCTTAACAAACTCAGTTGAAACTACCTTTTCAACAGTAACGAATAACTTTTTCGCAGACTTTGCAGTCTCCACATCCCAATAAGGGCCTTCAATGATAACGTTACCCTTTTCATCGGCATATTGAGCGTGAATAATCGCAAAATCCGGTTGAAGAGCCTTAAGATATACATACTTTTCACCATCAAAAGGAGATCTCTCAACCCTAACGGCGTCATCCTTTTTCTCAAGCAAGACTTTAAGCATTTCGGTTCCCAACAAGTATTTTGTAGGAATAAATGGTATACCCATAGATCCTGCTAAAAACCTCAAAGCCATACTTGTTCCACTATACTCCCTAACATCTATCAATTTTTTATCTATAGCCTCGTTAATTCTCTCAAGCCTCCCAAATCTATCAAGAGAACCAGCACTGTACTCGAGTCTCTTAACTAATCCCGCCCCAACAAGAAGATCTGTCTCCATACCGCCCACTATTTGGTATACAGTTAGATTCTTCTTACCCTGCCTTATAAGCTCAAAAACGAAGGCCACAGGATTCCTCGTTATAGCGAAACCACCTAGAGCTATATGAGCACCATCGGGAATCTCAGCTACGATATCCTTTAAAGCTCTCACCTTGCTGTTCAAAACAGGTTCACCTCCTTAACTCTTAACGACCTCGGAGGTGCCCATCTTCGCAAGGGTTATCTTACAATCGCCATCTTCAACTTCAACAGGCAAAAGCTCAGGAGCAAGCCCACTATTAAGCTCCATAGAGTACATGAAAATATTAGCTATAGGACAGGAAAGAGGATTAATCTTAGAGCTTAAGAAAGCGTCTCTTACATTTTTCAAGCAACATCCCTTTATCTTCATCTTAAGAGTATAGTTATCCTCTTCAAATTCCACTTCACCACAGAACCCGCTTTCCTTCAACCATTTCTTTATCGTCTCTCTATCCTTGATACCTTCACCAAGCTTATCCTTAGCGAAGGCAACACCAACTCTCGTAAGCCTATAACGAGCTCCCTTCCCACGTTCATTCCAAAACTCTTTCTGAACCTCAAAAACCAAATTCTCCATAAACTTTTCAAATAAACTCATTCGATTTACCTCCTTTCGAATCACTCGGAGTAGTAAGGCTTACCAAACTTCTCGCTAAAAACTATGTCCTTAAGAGCTAACCTTGGTCGAGGATTGGGCATTCTTGCAGGCTTACCTATAGATATTATGCTTATTACCTTATAGTCCTCCGGTATCTCAAAATAGGTCCTTACCTTCTCTTCATCCCTCACATCTATGCAAGGAGCAATAACCCAACAGGCTCCCAAGCCCAGACTTGCAACCGCAAGAAGGATATTCTCTATAGCCGCAGAGGTATCGTAAGGAAGATCCCAAACATCCTTTCTACCTATGACCATAAGTATCAAATCTCCTTGACTTACGAACCCAGATACATCACCAGATGTAAGCTTCTTAAAAGCAGCTAATTTCTTCTGTTCATCCTGAAGCCCTTTGAATCTCTCTTGCATGTGCTTACTTAAAAATTCACCCGTAAACCTTCTTCCACTTGCCTTCTTTGACACATCTGCCAAGAACTTTTTCCCTTCCTCATCCCTAACGATTATGAACCTCCAAGGCTGAGCATTTTCACCAGAAGGTGCCCAACGGGCGCATTCCAATATAAACCTTAAATCTTCTTCAGATACTTTTTCCGGAGTATAATCCCTTACACTTCTTCTCTCGTAAACCACTTGAAAAAACGTATCTTTTCTTGAATCCACAATCGCTCCCTCCTTGCCTAAATTTTATGGCAGGGTTACCCCTAAAAGCGAGGTAACCCCAAGGAATAAAGGCTTTTTCCACCTCTACGAGGCCCTTTCAACAATGCCTCAACTTCCTTCTCATCTCTTTCTGTTAAGTACTTAGCGTCAGGAAGCTTGCCAGGCGGGAATCTCTCCAATATATCGTTGTGAAGCTTAATAAGATAATCTATAATCTTGTCCACAGCGTTATAAGCCTTTTCAGCTCTGGCTAAAGATGGCTTTCCGATAACCCCCTGAGGATAAACCATAAGCTCCAAACCACCCATACCCACTTGAGCATGACCAGGTATGGGATATTGATATATATCCCCACCTTTATCTACATGCCCCTCGGGCATAAATCCCCACGGCTCAGAGTCCTCCATATGCTCAGGCTCGTTCATCTCGGGAAAGAGAGCTAAAGATATAGAGGCTTCAACCTCATCTGCATGCCTAAAGGGGGTGTCCCATGGCCCACCGTGAGCTTTATCTTTAAGCTCATTTGCTACAACCGTTGGCCAGTTAACCATACATATTATCGCAGGAACTTGATATTGCTTCCAGAAAGCTTGTATAGCAAGAGGAATAACATACTCTTGACCATGACCATTAAGAAGGATTTGCTTTCTAAAACCCGCGTTCCAGTAACCAGCTATAACTGACATAAGATAGGGAATAAACACCTCATCGGGAACAATGACAGTACCAGGCTGACCTACCTGATTCCATGGGTGAGAGCCAAACCAAATAGGCTGTGATACAGTACAACCCGTTTCCTTCGCAACAGTTTCAGCGATCCTTGTAACTATAAAAGTATCCTCTCCAAAACACTGTCCCTTACCGTGATTTTCCGTACAGCCTACAGGAATTATTATGATATCGTTCTTCTTAAGTCTTTCCTCTACCTGACGCCAGGTCATATTTTGAAAGTATATACCATCAGCTTTATCCATGGAGCCTGTAGAGTATTTATATCTCATAAACTGCACCTCCTCCCCTTATAGAAACACCATACCAAGCGTGACAAAACCCATACGGATTTACTTATTCTACCCGTATGGGCCTTTGAAATTACTTCGCTAAGTGTTCAGGAAGCGGTGGAGAATAAGCCCAGACAAGCTTTATAGGCTCATCTCCCGTATTAATTATCTCGTGCTTTACCCCACACGGAGCAAATATAGCTGTTCCTGGTGTAAGCTCGTACTCACCGTAACCCTCGACTATAAGCTTTCCTCTACCAGAGATAATAAACATCGCTTCCTCATGACCCTCATGACAATGGGCAGGAATCCTACTTCCCACCTCTGTAACATTTACCCCCATAGAAATCTTAGTAGCTCCTACAGTCTTATTACATATAAGAACCTTAGAGACCCTAGGAGGAACCCTCTTTACTCCTTCAACTTCACTTTCATGAACAGTGAATTTAGCCATCTTCATCTACCCCTTTCCTCTAGAAGTTTTAACCTCCAAGATATACGGGAAAAATCTCTACCTTATCCCCATCTTTTAAAAGGTAATCTATATCTTGCCATTTACCGTTCACGGTAACTATTCCCACTTGATCCACAGGAACTCCCATATTCACAAGCAAATCTCCTATCTTAAGGCCATTTTTAACCTCTATTTCCCTTTCCTCAGCCCTGGCATACTTTTTAAGATAAAGGTGAAACCTTACTTTTACCATATCTTAAACTATAGCCTTTTTCATCTCCTCTTCAGGAACATCAAAAACAGCGTTTGTTGGAGGAAGCGGCTCCTTATAGAAGAACTCAGCAAGTCTATCATGAGCCGGGCTTATTCCGGCTCTCACATTAAACTCCCTCTCTACCTTGAGAGTCTCGATTCCCATCTCCCATACCTGATCGACAGTAAACTTAACCCCATAACGATAATAAAGCATATCAGCAAGCAATTGAGGCTCCTTAAGAAGAGGCGGTCTAGCAAATATACAGAAACCAAGACACTCTAAGGTTGTGATTTTTATCTGAAGGTTTCTTGAAAGCTCCCCCTGCTTTTCTCTACTTAACGGATTAACTTCATTCCTCGAACCAAAAGCGTTACCCGCAGTATGGTCAGCACCCATAGGTGATGTAGCGTAAAGCACGCCATTTCCTTTTAAAGCCCTTGGATCATATCCAGGAATACCTTGCCCTTTTGCAACAGGCACTCTGTAGACACCTAAAACCTTCCCTGTTATTTCAACGCCATTACCCAAAACCCTACCTAGAACGGATCCTTTCCTTATCTCATCAAGGAGAACCATACAGCTTTTCTCATCACCAAACTTAGCTAAACCAGCATCTATTGCAACACCTAAAACGCCACCTATCTCTATCGTATCCATTCCGATATCGTTTATCTCCCTATTTAACCTTGCAACGGAGTCCAAATTATCAAAACCAAGATTTGAACCTACAAGAGCTATAGTCTCATACTGTAATGTGGAAACTATCTTCTTACCACGCTCATCCGGATAGATGTTACCGCACATTATCATGCAACCAGGCATACAAGTAACACCAGTTCTACCCTCTCCGCCTCTCTTCACAACCGTTTCATAAAGAACCTCCCCACTTAAGTTCTTAGCATATTCAAAAGCACCATATCTAAAGTTCATCGTTGGAAGAGCACCAATAGCATTTACAGCATTGACTATCTGAGCGGTTCCATATTTTTTATAAGCATCACCCGTCTTAGGATCCTCTAAAAGCGCTCTATTTATCTTCTTCGCAACCTCTAAAAAGGCATCCTTATCGTAATAAGAAACGCTTTCCTTAGAGGGCTTAACTACTATTGCTTTAATACCCTTACTCCCCATAACAGCGCCAACTCCACCCCTAGCGGCAAACTTAAGCTCCCCATTAGGATCACTCAAGGCAATAGATGCAGATCTTAACCTCATCTCCCCAGCAGGTCCAATACAGATTATCGCTACATCTTTGCCATACCTAGAATAAAGCCTTTCAACCGTAGCATAAGTTCCTAAACCCCTAAGATCGTTGGCAGACAACAGCTTGACATTATTCCCATCTATTTCCAGAAGATATAACTCCTCATCCTTAGGCAATCCTTCAATAATCAAAGCCTTTATGCCAGCCCTCGACAAGTATGTGCCGGCTAAACCTCCACTATTAGCCTCCTTTATGCCATTCGTAAGGGGGCTTTTACAACCAACAGATATCCTACTTACGCTTGAAACTGCCGTACCACCCAATAAACCAGGAGCGATCACAAGCTTATTAAACTCACCTAGAGGATCACAGGTAGCATCAACTTCGTCTAAAACAATTCTTGAAGTAAGCCCTCTTCCACCTAAAAATTTATAATCTTCCTTAACAGCTCCCACTCTTATCTCCTTAGTTCCAACATCCACCCTAATTATTTTGTCCATTCTTTTAATCCCCCCTTACTCAACCTAAGTGTGCCTGTTGAGAGCTTCATATCATCCGCGATTACTTGTCAATTTAAAGTTAACATATTTTGGTTTCAATGTCAAGCTATCATTTAGATCAAAGTATTGATATTCATTATGAACATTTTTGTTCTCATGATTTATTATATTTAATGTTCTCTATAAAGCAACTCAGTTTCATAAAAAGTAAAACAATCTCTCAAAGCTTTCTGATATAATCATTCTTATGAGGAAAGGGCTAACGCTAATAGAGCTTCTTATAGCCTTAGCTATAGCAGCATTAATAGGTGGAACTCTCCTAGGGCTACTTATGGGGGCTACAAGAAGCAGAGAGTTTTCAGAAAATGTCGCTTTAGAAAACCAGATAGTAAGGGGAATTTTAGAACTACTTTACTCCGATCTAAGAGCGTCTTTTCAAATTAAGACGGGTTTAAACTTTGTAGGAGAAAAGACGAGGCTATCTTTCCTAAAAGCTGGAAGAAACGGATTAGAAAAGGTCGACTACGAACTAAAGGATGGAAAGCTTTTAAGAAATAATGAGGTTTTGTTGGAAGATGGTAGTTTTGGCATATCTTTTAAATTCATCAAGGATAAGAAATATATGGAGGTTTGGGAAGTTCAGGGAGATAAACCTGATGCAGTCGAAGTCGAGATAAAATATAGGGGAGCAAGTTATAAGAGGCTTATCTTAACCTATTAAGGAGGGGATATATTTGAAAACGACATTAAAGATGATACTTATTGCATCCTTGATTTTATTTCCCGGATACGCTTGGGGGATAGCAAATTGGACAGTAATGATTTACATGGCAGCGGATAACGATCTAGAATATTATGCTTTAAATGATTTTTTAGAGCTTTCATCAGTAGGCTCAAGCACAAACGTTAAAATAGTGGTCCAGCTTGACAGAGGTGGATACGATTCAAGATATGGGGCTTGGACTAAAGCCCATAGGTTTTACGTAACTAGAGGAATGACCCCAACTGAAGGTAATGCAATCTCAAATTGGGGAGATGGAAAGGGTGGAAGAGAGATAAATACGGGAGATCCAGGAGAGCTTAAGAAGTTTGTAGAATGGGCAATAACTAACTATCCAGCAAATAATTACCTTCTTGTGCTATGGAATCACGGACAAGGTTGGAAAAACAAAAGCGAAAAGGAAGGAAAAGAGCCCACCAAGTGGATTTTCTACGATGATACCAGCGACGATGTATTATGGATGTTTGAGTTGAAAGAGGCATTAAAAGGAAAGAGATTAAGCATAGTCGCAATGGATGCCTGTTTAATGGGAACTATAGAAGCTATGACCGAGCTTCTCGGAATAGCAGATTATTTCGTAGGTTCGGAAGCAGAGGTACCCGCAAATGGACTACCCTACAACACGATAATGAGCTCCCTTTTATCTAATCCGTCGATGACACCAAGGAGCTTATGCGAGATTATAGTGGAAAAATATGGAGACTTTTATAAAAGTAGCGTCCTTCCAGTGACCATCTCAGCAATAGATATGAGTAAGTTAAACCAAGTTATAGAGGCATTAGATAATTTCGTAGAGGGAACGATTTCAAGAAAGGACTGGAACTCCATTAAAAACGCAAGAAGCAGCGTTTTAAGTTTTCCGTATGAAGAAGATTATAGATATCAAATCGACTTGGGAAACTTCACCAGTGACCCGAGCCTTAAGAGCGCAATAGGAAACGCGGTTTTCAAGAAATATAACTCTTCAGAGTTAAGCAATGCTTCAGGAATATCTATATACTTTCCCCAAGGAAGAGAGTACAATCCTTTCTATAGCGATACAAGAAGAACGTTCTTAAGCCTGTCCAAATGGAATAACCTGCTTAAGGAATACCTGAAAGGAACAGCGCCTCGAGCCGATATCCCAAAAAGCGATGTTAAACCTAATATAGATGGAATAATAAAAGGAAATGAGTGGGAAGACGCATATATTATAGAAAAGGAAGGAGTTAAGATTTACCTAAAGTGCGATGAAAAATATATTTATATAGCCGTAGATGATATAAAAGACTCTACGCTCAACATAAACGATAGGGTAGGAATATACTTTGATACAAATGGAGATTGGAGCTGGCCTCAGAGCAGGGGTAACGAAGGTAACTATTGGATCAGATACGATGGAACAAAGTGGGAGGGAGTTTTTAGAGCCATCTGGGGCAATTCTGGGATGCCAAACTCCGATGAAAACTATGAAAGTCTCTCAAGCAACGAACTTACCTTTGCGACGTCTCTCTCTACAGGACATTTGGTTTACGAAATAAGGATAGATTATACCCTAAGATGGAAGGCAAATCCTGGTGATGAGGTCCATCTTTACATATTTGCTTATGATGGAGGAAAAAATCAGGACGATATTTGCTGGCCACAAGATTTAACAGGCATTGACTATGGACATCTTTCTCCCCTTAATTATGGAACGGTCAAGCTCGGTGAAAGGATAGAAATCCCATCGATAGAAGTAAAACCAGAGGAAATAGACTTCGGAGAAGTTAAAGTGGATAAAACCGAAACCAGAAATATAACGGTTAAAAACGTGGGAACAGGAACATTATTTGTAGAAGCGAGCTTAGAGGGGAAGGGTTCTTCAAGCTTCTCCATATCTCCCGCAAGCTTAGCTCTTTCTCCAGGGGAATCAGGTAATATAAGCGTATCCTTCAAACCAAAGAGGGATGAAAGCTATACCGCCTACGTAGTCATCCGAAGCAACGATCCCTTAAAAGACACCTGTTATGTCTACCTAAGAGGAGAAGGTAAAGAAGAGATCTGGCTTTTAGGGGGATGTACAGCGTCTGGGTGTGAAAACGGGCTTTCCTACCTTCTTTTCTTAATACCTCTATTCTTAATAGGCTCCCTTTCCAAGAAGGACAACTAAGAGTGTCCTGATTATTATCTTCAAGTCAAGCCATAAGGACCAATTTTGTATGTAGTACGCATCAAGGCGCAGCCTCTCCTCGAAAGTGGTGAGGTTGCGCCCGCTTATCTGCCAAAGCCCCGTTATCCCAGGTTTAACCTCCAATATTACGTCAAAGTAGTCCCCTATTTTCTCCCTTTCCCTTGGAAGATAAGGTCTCGGCCCAACTATACTCATCTCTCCCCTAAGAACGTTCCAGAGCTGAGGAAGCTCATCGAAGCTCCATCTCCTCAAAAACCTCCCAACCCTTGTAAGTCTTGGATCATGTCCCCTTAGTTTAGCAAACTTTTCCCACTCCTCTCGGGCCATTGGATTCTCTTTAAGATATTTCTCAAGGATATCGTCAGCGTTAAGGTACATGGTCCTAAATTTATAACAAGGAAATGTAGTACCTCCCTTACCAAGTCTTGGTGCTACATACAAAGCAGGACCAGGAGAGTCAATTTTAATTAATATAGATATAAGTAGAAGTATAGGGGATAAGATTACCAAAGCAGGGATAGATATAAGAAGATCGAAAGCCCTCTTTACTAAGGCATTCCAACCCTTTATGAGGTTTCTTTTTATTTCTATAAGAAATAGACCCTCTACCTCCTCAAGGCGAACAGAGGCAGAGGAAAGCCCATAAATGTCCGGAACAACTTTAACTGGAACGTTAAGTCGCCCGCATCTTAGGGCTATAGAGTTAAGGCCGTTACGACTCAGGGATGGAACAGCAATGATGACCATGTCAACCCTTCTCTCATTAATGATCCTTTCTATGTCCTCTAAACCCCCTAAAACAGGAAGACCTTCAACAACATCTTCAAAAGCTTCATTATCAATAAAACCGATAGCTTCGTATCCCCAAAGCGGGTATTTCCTCAGCTTAGACAATATTAACTTGCCTGTCTCTCCTGCTCCAACTATTAGAGTTTGTTTTCTAAAAAGCCCGATCTTCAAAGAAAGATATCTTATTAAGTATCTCACATAGAAGATCACCGGCAAAGATATCAAGAAAGAAAGCAATACGACAACTCGAGAAAACTCAAGAAGCCTATAAAGAAAGCTGAAAGAGAGGAATAAAAGAGCGGTTATAAATGTAGCCTTACCTATATAAAAAAGCTCATCTAATGGATCTAAGAAGGACTCCACGTATAGACCTTCCCATGCTAGGGCTAATATCCAGATTAAAAGAATAAAAGGTATTATATCAAGATATGCCCCCCATGGAACAGCTCCCCCTACGAAGAAACCTTTTAAAACCTCATGCCTTAAAAGATAAGATAAAACGAAGGATAAAAGTATAGCAAAAGCATCACCGATCAAAAGAAGCATAGGGAAAATTTTTCTCAACTTTTCACCACCTCTAAATAAAGCGAGGAAAGCTTTTCTATCAAAACTTCAAGGGAAAATTCCCTTTCAACCCTTCTTCTACCCTGTATTCCCATCTTTAACCTTAAATCCCTATTCTCTATAAGCCTTCTAAGGTAAAGAACTAGCTCATTTTCGTCTTTGCCCACAAAGCCCGTTTCCCCATGGATAACTACATCCCTATTTCCAACCACATCAGTCGCAACAACAGGTTTAGAGCAGGCCATAGCCTCAAGCACAGCTATAGGCATACCTTCCCATAAAGATGTCTGAAGATATATATCTATGCCTTTAAGATAAGATATAGCCTCTTTTCTACTAAGCCAGCCTAAAACCTTTACGGGAGAGCTTTTAATCTCGTCTTCAAGTTCTCCTCCGCCTATCCACAAAAACTCAACTAAAGGAGAGGAAAGTTTACAAGCTATGTTCTTAAAAAGCCATGGAGCTCTCGCATAAGTCACTCTACCAACGATAGCTACTCTAATTTTATCCTCATTAAAGATATGAGGTGGAATTTCGTCTATCTCCTCAAGGTCGATAGCGTTATTCAAAAGCTTCGCTTTAAGCGAAAGCTTCTTAGCTTCAGCGAGCTCACTAAGCGAACACGCGAGTATTACCCCCCCAAATGAAGCGGCTATCTTCTCAAGATAGAAAAATAGAGCTCTTTTCCATACAGAGACATCTTTCATTAAGAAAGAAAAACCCCTTGGAGAGTAAAAAACCCTCTTCCTCCGGAGAAGAAAAGCAGCAAGCCTTCCTAAAAATCCAGCTTTAGAAGAGTGAAGGTGAATTATATGAGGATCATATCTTTTTATCAACTTAATCAAACCAAAGAGAGCCTTTAAATCCGCAATAGGAGAGATTTCCCTTGTCATTGGAAGATATATCTTTTTTACATCTTCTCTGATAAGAGACTCCCAATTAGAAGGGGTTTCCTTTCTTAAGGAATAAATGAGATAAACTTCGAAAAGATCACGAGGAAGATTATTACATATCTGCCTTACCGATTGAAAGACCCCTCCGCCGAAGGACTCAACTACCTGAAATACTCTATACATTACAACAATAATTTTATCAGATTAAAAATTTTTGGGGTAGAGGGCGGGAGCACCCCCTACCCCATCTATCTATAGGGTGGGAGGAATGGAGCTCAAAACATCCTTCAATATCTCAATGGAAATAAGATATTCCTTCAAATTTATGTGCTCTCTCGGAGTGTGATCAAGGGAGCTATCACCAGGGCCATAAGCCACTGAAGGACAACCCCAAGCCGGAGCAAGCAAGTTCATATCGGCTGTACCGCTCTTCATCTTATGCTTCGGAGTTAAGCCTCTTCTTCTTATAGCCCTGTTAAAGGCTGAAACTAAAGGATTGCTTCTGTCACACTTATAAGCTTTAGCCTTAAAGTGTGGTACCCAACCATCGCCTAATATATTAAGAAGATCATCGGGATCAAGCCACAAGGGAAGCCTAAAGGAGATCCCCAGGTCAAGCCTTTCAAACAAACCATCGCTAAAAGATCTTATTTCCCTAACCTTTATATCAACCCTATCTATAGAGCCATCTCTACCTTCGTTTAACCCTTCTAAAAGCTTAGATATATCATTTAGGCTCCTTAAACCTTCCTCTATAGCTCCATCGTTTCCAGAAGCAGGGTGAGAAACCTCAGAGATAAAGCTCTTCTTTATAAACAATGAGCCCTTGTATCCTAATGTAACTCCATCAATACCGCTCGGCTCACCTATTATTAGATAAGAGGGTGGCTTTGAAACCTTCTTTAAAAGATGAAGAGCTCCTGTCGATGGTCCCTCCTCTTCAACTGCACCAACTACTACAAGCTTAAGATGCTCAGGAATAGAAACCTCAGAAGCAGCCACTATAAAGGCTGCTAACGGACCTTTTGCATCAACACTTCCCCTACCATAAAGAAGATCACCATCGATTCTCGGCTCTATCCATCCAGGAGCTGTATCCATATGTCCCACAAGATAAACCTCGGTTTGCCCTTTACCACGAACAGCGATAAAGTTTCCTACCTCATCCAAATAAGCTTCATCAAAATTAAGATTCTTTGAAGCATCAAGTAAAAACTCACCTATTTCCTTTTCCTCTCCAGCGAAGCTTTTTATCTCAACCATCCTGCGAAGAAGCTCTATCGGACACATCTCTTGAAAGCACCCTCCTAACTTTATCTACGACAAAAAGGATTTCCTCCTCACTTATAACAAGAGGAGGAAGAAACCTCATTACAGTAGGCCCAGCTTGAAGGGCTAAAACCCCTTCTTCAGCCAGAGCCTTAAGGTAAGGGGCGCTCCTTTTCTTTAACTCGATACCTATCATTAAACCTAAACCCCTTACATCTTTAACAAAGGGGGAATCTATGCTTTTCAATCCATCGATAAATAAACCACCTAATTTTTCAGCCCTTTTGTCGAGGACCTTCTCTCTCATAAACCTTATTGCCGCCCTCGCAGCAGCACATGAAAGAGGATTTCCGCCAAAGGTCGAACCATGGGTTCTAGATGGTACTTTGCCTAAAGACTCTCTCATTACGACTGCACCTATAGGAAGACCTCCTGCCATACCTTTAGCTAAACAAACCATATCAGGGGAAAGATCATGCCACTGGAAACCGAAGAACTTACCGGTTCTACAGAAACCAGTTTGAATTTCATCAGATATAAATAAAGCCCCTTTACTTTTACAAAGATCCTGAGCAAATCTTAAAAACCCCCCACTTATAGGGTAAACCCCTCCTTCACCCTGAACGGGCTCGAATATAAACGCTGCAGTATCTTCATCTATCGCCTTCTCAAGCTCTTCCCCATTCTCTGGTTCCACGTGAACAAAACCCGGAACCAACGGTTCAAAAGGCTCTCTATATTTAGGATTCCAAGTAGCGCTTAAGGCCCCAAAGGTTCTTCCATGAAAACCCCTTTTCAAAGCAACTATCTTCTTTCTCCCTGTTAGAAGTCTCGCAAACTTTATAGCCGCTTCAATAGCCTCTGTACCACTGTTACATAAAAAAACGCTACCCATATACTCCGGCATAACATCAAGAAGCTCTTTATAAAGAAGGGCTCTCTCCTCATGATAAAAAGTTTCGGAGCAAACTATAAGTTTTTTAGCCTGCGTTTCTATAGCTTCAAGAACATAAGGATTAGCATGCCCTACTATGCCTACCCCGTGCCCTCCAACACAATCTATATATTCCCTCCCCTGATCATCCCAAACTCTAGCTCCCTCTCCCCTAACTAACCTCAAGGGCACCTTGGGATATACTCCACTTCCATACTTCTCTTCCAGCTCTATCAGATTCAAGGTTAAGCTCACTCCTTCCTCTAAATATGGTTCCTTTACCCTGGAGAGCTGATATAATCGGGCTCTCGATACAACCAGAGGCTATTACACCTTCCCTGACTCCTCCTCTAACAGCTTCAAACAATGCCATCACCTTTTTCTTCATTCTACCTTTGGCTATCTGAAGTATCTCCTCTTCCATGTCAAGAGAAACCTCTTGAATTAAGCTTTCAGGATCACTTAAATCCCTTAAGAGGCCTGGCACATCCGAGAGAATAACCAAGCTTTCACTTCCTAAGGACAAAGCTATCTTTGATGCAAGGGTATCTCCATCAACGTTAAGGAGCTCTCCATTAAAGCCAAAGGCCAAGGGAGCTACTACAGGAACAAAACCCATATTTAAAAGCTCCCTTAAGAAAGAATCGTTAATCCTCTCTATCTTGCCGGAGTAGTCATCTTTTATAACCTTAACCTTCCCATCAGGTGTAAGAGCCTTTATAATCTTCCTCTCGGCTTCAATCAGCCTACCATCGGCTCCGCTTAAACCTATAGCTTGAACCCCTATGCTTTGAAGCTGAGCAACAAGAAATCTGTTTATCTTTCCAGCACACGCCATAACAAAGACTTCAAGAACCTCTTTCGTCGTTCTTCTGCTTTCAAACCCAGAAGGAGAAACCACCTTTTCTACCTCGACACCTAGCTTCCTTGATAGCTCATTTGTAGCCTCACCACCGCCATGGACTATAACAAGCTTTTCACCCATATCATAAAGCCTTTTAATATCACTGCATACATTTTTGAAATTCCCATTCAGGCTTCCACCTATCTTTAAAACTATCAAAAACTTCACCCCCCTAAACGGGATAAACAGGTACAAGCTTTAACCCCATATCTTCAGGCAATCCCAAAGCGATATTAGCCGCTTGAACTGCACTGCCTGATGCTCCTTTAACCAGATTATCTATAACGCTTACCACGGTTAATGCTCTTCCACCAGGATGAAGTTTAAGCCCGATCATACAAAGATTAGTCCCTGTAACCCATCTTGGATCAGGAAAACGAAGATGCTCCGGCTTAAAAGGACAGAGCTCAATAAAAGATTCAGAAGAATATCTATCCCTATAGATCTTAAGTATCTCCCTTTCACTAAGATCCTCTTTAAGCTCACATCTAACAACAGCTTGAATACCTCTGACAAGCTCAACAGCTGTTATCCTTATCTCTCCATTAACTCCCGTCTCTTGAGTGACCTCAGCAAGGTGCCTATGCTCATAAGTAGCATAGATCCTTAAGGCCCTGCTTCTTTCTGGATGATGTCCGCCCTCTGAAGGCTTAGCTCCTCCCGCAGAAGAACCAACCCTTACATCCGCATGAAAACTTTCCAATAGCTTCTTCTCAGCCAATGGCAAAAGAGCCAAATTTATAGCTGTTGCATTACATCCCACACCCGAGATCAACTTAGCGCTTCGTAACTCCTCTCTATGAGCCTCGGGAAGACCATAGACTGAACTTTTCAGAAGCTCCGGATAAGGATGGCTCCAAGAGTACCACTTTTCATACTCCCTGGGCTCCTTAAGCCTGAAGTTAGCGCTTAAGTCAACAACCTTTTTCCCCTTATCGTATATTTCTTTAACGAGATCAGCTCCCTCACCATGAGATAGAGCAACAAAGGCTATATCAAAATCCTCATCAAGGGCTTCTCCGTAACTTATAAAGTTATCCTTAAAAAAAGGCCTTAGGTGAGGATGATACCTCCAGATGGGCTCCCCTACCGCCCCCTGAGAGGCAACGCCTATAACCTTTATCCCTTCATGAAAAGAAAGTATCCTCAACAGCTCTCCTCCAGTGTATCCCCTTCCTCCGAACACAATAGCCTTTATCACGAAAGCACCTCCTCAACATAGTCAGCTATCATCTCTCCCACATCGATTCCAACATCTCTGGATGATCTTGCAAACTCTGGCGTAGAATTAACTTCATTAACTAGAAGCCCTCTTTCGCTCTCAAAGAGATCCAAAGCTATAAAGTCTCCACCAACGATAGAAGCCACCTTTTCCGATATTCTAATTAACTCATCACTTACGGAACATAACGCAGCTTTAGCTCCTCTAGCCGTATTTGTTACCCAATGGGAAGAGCTTCTATAAACCGCATACTTAACTTTCCCACCTATAACAAGAACCCTGATATCCCTTCCAGGCTTCCTTACATACTCTTGAATATAAAAGGCCTTCTGATGAACTCCTCCTAAGTTCCAGCGACAAAATATTATAGCTTCGGCAGCATCCCTATCATTAACCTTTGCTAAGAGCCTTCCCCAGGAACCGTTAACGGGCTTTATAACAGCAGGATAACCAATCTCCTCTAAGGCCTCTAAAGCCTTCTCAGGGGTAAAAGCAAGATAGGTACGGGGAACAGGAATTCCCTCCTTGGCCAAAAGCTCGGTAGTCAAAGCTTTATCGTTACAGACGACCATTGTTCTAAAGGGATTTATAACCTTAACTCCCCTATCCTCAAGCAAAAAGGATATATAAGTAGCCTGAGAGGCACTTAAGGTTCTATTTATAGCTAATCTAGCTCCAGGAACTCCATTACCTAACTCCCAAAGGGTCCTATTCCCCAGAACCTTTTCCACCTTTATCCCCCTTCTACTTAAAGCTTTATCTATTATCCTTTCCTCATCCCTCAAAATCGTATAGATTAAGAGAATCTTCTTGTCCTCCGTCCCAAGGCTACTCCCCCCAATCCTCTTCAACCTCGGGAGCAACCTCAAGCTCCAAAGGATTAAGACTCACAATCTCAAGTTCAACACCACAATCAGGACATATAACAATTTCTCCCACCTCTGGATCTTCAAGCTCTAATACCACATCACACTCAGGACAACGAGATTTAATCACCATTAAATTCACCCCCATCAAAGGAAACTTTTTATATACCTTACTATCTCCCCTGGTATGTCCACACCCGTAGGGGCAATGCTATTTCTAAACTCAGGGGAGTGATTTATCTCGTTAACCAAGAGCTCACCCGAGGGTGTCTCAAAAATATCAAGGGCTACCACCTCTCCATCTACAGCACGAGCTGCTCTTTCAGAAAGCTCAACTAGCTCAGAAGTTAATGGGCAGTTTCTAGCTTCACCACCACGAGCGGTATTTGTTATCCAGTGAGGCGAAACCCTATATATGGCAGCAACACACTTGCGTCCTATAACGAAGCTTCTTATATCCCTGCCAGGCTTATTCACATACTCTTGAATATAGAAGATCTTCTGAAGCCCATTTCCTAAAGTGTACTTATGTTCCAATACCGCCTCAGCCGCATCTTTATCATTAACCTTCGCTAAAAGCCTTCCCCAAGAACCATTAACAGGCTTAACAACCGCTGGATATCCAACCCTCTCTATTGCCTTTAAAGCATTCTCTGGAGAAAAAGCAAGATAAGTACGCGGAACAGGAATACCATTTTCCACCAAGAGAAGAGTTGTTATAGCTTTATCTAGACAGCTAGATATTGCCCTAGAGGAACTTATTACCCTTATTCCGTTACTTTCAAGGACCCGCGATACATAGAAAGCATGAGAGGCTGAAATAACGCGGTTTAAAACCACCGCAGGGGGTTTAATAGAAAGCTCCCCATTAGCAAAGAGAGGAAGTAAAAGACTATCCTCGTGAAGAAGATTTAGAGCAACACCCTCCCTTTCAAAGGCATCGATAAGCAACTTTTCCTCAACTCTTAACCTTGAGTAGACCATCCAAGCCTGCGCTTCCCCAAGTCAACCACCCTCCTTAAAAGATAGATATAAAAAAAGCCCCGCTCACCCTGGGAAGGTGAGCGGGGCTTTTAAAAATCCCTAGAGTTTAGCTTCAGCCTAAAGCTGAAGCAATAAACCCACCTTCCCAAGCCCTAAGCTTAGGCTTCTTGTAACCCTTGTTCCGCTTCAAAAGAGACTTGGAAAGATGAGCCTTTAAATTAATCACCCCAATTAACCTCCCTCACCAATTATCGCGCATAATATAGCATACTACTCTCTTCCCTGTCAAGGGTTTTTGAAATCAATATTTAAAGAAATTTACACCAGGGAAGTCTCAGAAATAACACCTTAAAAATAATCTCCTTTCAAACTTATAGACACATAAATAGTCACTATCTATAATATTATTAACTTAAGCTGTAGATATTAAGCAAAATCTTAAGGAGGGATACCTCTTATGGATCTTTCCTCTTTAATATTTATTATAACTTATATACTTTTAGCAATAGGACAGCCACCTATCTTTCGAATAGATAGAACGGGTGCGGTACTTATAGGCGCTACAGCTATGTTAGCATTAAAGGTTATATCCATTCAAGAAGCTTACTCGGCAATAGATTATAAAACGATAGCTACACTTTTCGGCTTAATGGTCTTGGTGGCCCACTTTCGACTATCAGGAGCTTTAAATCTATTAGTAAAATACCTGATTTCAAAAGTTAAAAACCCCTCTGAACTTTTATATTTTATAATCTTTAGCGCTGGTATTCTCTCAGCATTTCTAATGAATGATACGATATGCTTACTTTTCACTCCTCTGGTTTTAAAGATAACCAAGATATCAGGATTAAATCCTAAACCCTTTCTCTTAGCCCTATGTATGTCTGCAAATATTGGAAGCGTTGCCACGATCACTGGAAATCCCCAAAACCTTATAATAGGTATCTCCTCTGGACTAACATATAGTGAATTCTTTTACTATCTTTTCCCGGTTGCCATATTAGGGCTCCTCACTCTAATAACAATACTCAAAATAGCTTACAAGAAAGAATTATCAAAGCCTATAAATAACGAAGTAAAGCTTAAATTTAGATACAAAAAACCCATCGTAATTAAATTCTATATCATCGCTCTATTATGTTTAATTGGCTTCTTTATAGGGCTACCCATACAAGGAGTGGCCATGATTACCGCCTGCCTACTTTTGATTACAAGGAGAATAAAACCTGAAAAAGTTTACAATCTGATAGACTTCAAGCTTTTAGTCCTTTTCATAGGCCTATTCATAATAATAAAATCCTTCGAAAACTCAGCCCTATTTAAGCATCTCTCAGAAATCTCTGGAACCTTTCTAAAAAACCCACTTACCTTTGTATCATCGGTTACCATTTTATCTAACGCTGTAAGTAACGTCCCTGCAGTCTTAATATTCAAGCCCTTCATAGAAACCCTATCTTTAGGCAAGGAAGCATGGCTATACCTCGCCATGAGCTCAACATTAGCAGGAAATCTTACCGTACTTGGCTCTATAGCAAACATAATAGTCATAGAGTCAGCCTATCCGAAGGTAAAAATATCCTTCCTTGAGTACCTAAAGCTTGGCTTACCGGTAACCACTCTTACGCTACTTATTGGAACCCTATGGTTAAAAATAGCTTTACTCTGGTGATGAATCCTGATATAATGGTCGCGCTTGTATATAGCTAAGCAGCTAAAGTATCATCTATTAATCATAATGAAAAGATCATTAGCTAAATCTTTATCAAGATTTTTTAAAACTTTATACTGCTTTATAGCAAAATTTTCCTCACCAAGCGCTAAATAAACCAGACCAAGACCATAACGTGATTTAGCGTGATCAGGTTTTAGCTCCACAGCTTTCTCTAAAGCATTTGATGCCTCAACATAGCGTTCAAGTTTCGCATAGCACACACCAAGATTATAATAGGCCAAGGCATAATCTGACTTTAACTCATTCACTTGCCTATAAATCCTTATTGCTTCACCATAGCGGCCGATCTTGCCATAAGCTGACCCAAGGTCATTAAGCATATTAATATCATCTGGCTTCAGCTCAACAGCACACTTGAAGGCCCTTACCGACTCAGAATATTGATTTAGCTCCCAATAGTGCACTCCTATGCTATAATAGGATAAAGCGAGATTATCATTGGCTTCCTTATAGTCAGGTCTTATCCTTACGGCCTGTCTAAAAGTCTCTATAGCATTTTCATACCGACCCAGTTTAGCATAGGATAAACCGAGATTATAATAGGCTTCAGCACAATTAGGCTCTAACCTTATAAATTCCTTGAAAGCTTTGATCGCATCCTCATAGCAACCGAGATATCCATAGACTAAGCCAAGACCTATATACGCTTCAGCAAAATTAGGATCCAGCTTTAAAGCTTTCTTAAACGATTCTATTGCTTCAGCATAACGTTCCAGCTTTATGTACGATAATCCATGGCTAGAATAACCCTTAGGCTCAACATACTGACCGAATTTAATACTAGATAAACTAAGCCCATGATAAGCTAAGACAAAATCAAGCCTTAATCTTATAGCTTCCTTAAGCTCTTCAATTCTTTCATCATCCTCTTCCTCAAAAACTCTTATACCAATACCAGAATAAAATTTAAGCATACTCTGCGCAAAAGCCATAGAAACAGGCAAGAAACAGAAAGTGAAAATAAAACAAGCTAATAAAAACCTTCTTCTTTGTAACATATCCACACCACCCTAAGAAGCCTTAAAACAGGCTAATATCATTAGGTATTATCTCAAAAATAAAATTAAAGTCAATAGATTTACAAAAGGCAGAAAAGAAATAAAAATTATTTTAAGCAAGATGCCAACCGCATCAGAAAATCATTGACTTTTAAAACTCATTAATTTAAATTATCCTTGAAGTAATTTCAGAAAGGAGGGAAGGATATGATTTTACCTATCATTATCATTTACATGATCGCTATGCTACTTATAGGATGGTGGGCAAGCAAATATTACATAAAAGGTATGACCGACTTCCTACTTGCTGGTAGAAGGCTTGGCGTATTACTTGGTGCTGCCACTTTAGCAGCGACGCACTTTGGCGGTGGAGCTGTAATGGGTGGAGGAGAATATGGCTTTAAATATGGTATCTCTGGCGCATGGTATGGAGTATCTTGCGGAATTGGCTTGCTGTTCTTAATTTTAACGGCAGAAAGATTTAGAACCCTTGCTCTTTATACTGTGCCTGATTATCTTGAACAAAGATACGGCGGAAAAACAATAAGAGTCTTAGGGGCATTACTTTCACTTATAGCCCTTATAGGTATTCTTGCAGCTCAAGTCTTAGCTGCAAGAAACGCTTTAAGCATAGTAGGATTAAAGGGGAATACCGGCGCCATAATAGCAACCTTAGTATTTATAATTTACACTACCACTGGAGGACTATGGGCCGTTACGCTAACCGATCTATTTCAGCTCATCTTAGCAGCTATAGGGGTAATAATAGGAGCTTTTGTAGTTCTTGTTAAGGTTGGAGGCTTTACTGGATTAACATCCGCTTTAACTTCAAAAGGAGTTGCCGCAAGCTACTTCAGCTTCTGGGGAATGGGAACGGCTAGCATAATGTGGTTACTCCTTCCTACAGTAATGTATACCCTTATAGGTCAGGACTTTTACCAGAGACTATTTGCTACAAAAGACCCAAAAACAGCTAAGAACGCAGCTCTTCTTGGTGGAATAATATTAGTTATAATAAGCTTTTTCCCAACGATAATAGGAATGGGAGCTAAAGCGTTATCAAGTGAAGATCTGGGAAGAATGTCTGTACCATGGGTCTTACAAAACCTTATGCATCCTATCCTAGGAGGAATAGTTCTATCGGCTATACTTGCGGCCATAATGTCCACAGCGGATTCCCTTCTTACCGCTGCCACATCCCATATAATTAAAGACCTCTGGATCGAAACTTTCAAGGCAGATGAGTTAAAAGAAGAGAGGAAGCTCTTAACCTTATCAAGGATCTTTACCTTCATAGTCGGCATTTTATCACTTATAATAGCTCTTATCGTCCCAGGAATAATAGACGCACTTATATACTCCTACACTATGTACACAGCAGGAGTATTCATACCTGTAATAGGAGGAATCTTATGGAGTGGAGCAACAAAGGCAGGAGCGATTACATCTCTTGTTGGTGGAGCAATAGTAGCGCTCTACGGCATATTAACAGGAACAGAAGTCTTTGGAGCACCTGCTGAAATATACTCAGCTTTAGTATCATTAGTATTATTTATACTAGTATCAGCGGTAACGAAAAAGGCTTAAAAACAAAAGGGGCTGGAGGTTTTCTTCCAGCCCCTTAATTTATACCATTTATTTAGAGTGGACACAACGATAGCCTATGCAAATAGGGACAGTGAGCGCAATTAGGTAAGTTCCCCCAGCAATCGCTTTGGTTACTTAAAGTAAAATCACAACCTTCCTTAAAGGGGCACTCGAAACAAGAAGGAAGATAATTGAAAGTTAATCTTAAAAACATTTCAGAGTATTTATCTCTCCAAACATCCATTAGATTATCACAAGCTATATTACCTAAGGAAACCTCTTTTATATTCCTCTCCTTATTTAGGACCTTGACCTTCCATGACCTTGAAAAGTATAAGCACGGAGCTATTTCTCCATCACATCTTATAAAAAGAGCTCTGTTTGAAGCAAAAGGACAACCCCTTGCAAACCTTGTTAGATGATAACAACACAACTGAAGAACAAAGCACTGGAGGATAAGTCACAGTGCTAAGGATAATCATACTTCATTTGTCATCCCAGTGATATTAGCTATCACAATTTTTAATAAGATAATTCCTCAGAAAGGCCATTAGATTCTAACGAGGAGCCTCTATTACTTTAACAGCTTAAATTCCGCACCTTACTTAAAAAGCTTTAAATCTATTGACTTGATAGAAGAGACCGTTTAAACTTAAGATAAAAGCTAAAGAGCGGCAGAGAAAGGGAGAGCCATTCTTAGAGTGAAGAGTGGCTCTCCTTTTACTTTATAGGAGGTGACCAGGTTTGAAAAAAGAACAAAAAACAGGAAACGCATCAAAACTCTTAGAAAGTATCGAAAACATGTTCTTCGAGATTTTCCAATTAACTTGGCTTTTAAACGAAAATATAAAGGTTTTTGAAAACATAGCTGAAAGTTTCTCTAACGTAGAAAAGCTTAATATTAAGAGCTTTGACAATGCCTCAATAATAATGGAGATAGTGAATGAACTTGTAAAAATATCCAACAAACTAAGGGAAGAAACTCTACGAGCGAAAAACATTACAGAAACACTTGAAAACACCTGTAGAAACTTAAGCATCTCTATAGCTATGGCGCGGAACGCTTTAGAAGAACAAGAAAAAATCTTCAAAAAGGTTGTAGAAACTAATGAAAATCTTATAAATCAATCAGGAGCCGTAGCAGAAATAATAAAAACTTTAAACCTGCTTGCTAAACAGATAAACCTGCTTTCTCTCAACGCCTCTATAGAAGCCGTAAAGGCCGGTGAAAAAGGGAAAGGCTTTGCGGTTGTATCACAAGAGATAAGAAAACTCTCAGAAAAAACAAGAGAGGCTAACTCTGAAATAGAAAAAACGATCAAAAATATCGTGAACACGATAAAGGAATCTTTTGAAATAACTAATAAATCCTTTGAAGAGTTTTCGAAACTTAAAGAATCGTTTAAGGCGTTTATGGGTTTTATATCCCAAACGGCCTCAGGATTCGAAAACGTTTTTCAAGTAACAACAACGATAAATAGCATATCTGATGAAGTTCTTAAAGTAACAAACAAAATAGAGGAATCTTCAAGGGAAATTTTTGATACATCTAAGAATGTAAGAGAGCTATCAAGGGAGGTGGGAAATACCGTAAAGACCCAAGAAAGCAAAAACCAAGAGGTTTTAAAAATGATATCCTCTCTCAACAAAACCCTTTTCGATATACAAAGGCAAGCATCCACCTTAAGATCCGAACAGGAGATAATTTTTGGAGTCAATCCTTTCACAAATCCTAAAACTATAAGAGAGATGTACTACCCCATAATAAAGTGGGCTTGCGAAAAAGCAGGTTATACATCAAGAATGGTTATCGTTCACAGTTACGATGCTTTGACTCAAGCCTTAAAAGAAGAGATAGTTGATGGAGGTTGGTTTTCCCCATTCGCATATGTTGAAGCAAAGGAGACTTTGGATAATATAGTTCCTATAGCGACTCCCATAGTTAACGGAAGAGCAAGCTACGATGGATATATTATTACCTCCAAAAAGTCCAATATAAAAAGCCTTAAAGACCTTAAAGGAAAGCGCTTCGGATTTGTAGATCCCAAAAGCGCTTCAGGTTATCTATTTTCAAAATATGCTCTACTTCAAGAGGGAATAAACCCTGATAAGGACTTCAAAGAAACCCTCTTCCTGGGAAGTCACGATAATGTTATAAAGGCTGTTCTTCAAGGAGAAATAGATGCAGGTGCCACTTACAATGAAGCACTAGAAAGAGCTAAAGAACAGGGAGTAGACATAAGTGATGTAGTTATAATAAACACCGTTAAAGATATACCTAAAGACGCAATAGTCTTACTTAATCGCCTACCACATAACTTCATAGAAAAATTCAAGGAGGCGCTTCTTTCATTTAAACAAGCCAAGGGAATTCAAGGTTTTGTTGAAGCAAGAGATGAGCGCTATGACATCATAAGAAGGGTTAAAAAAACTATATCTTTATAAGCTCGTATGCTTGGTTTCCTAAACCTATCTCCTCAGCATAGTCAAGCATGACCTTCCAGTTAGTTTTAGGATGAATCAAGGTAAACTTATCCTCCCCTTTACGCATGTCTTTTTCGGAAAGAGGACCAAAGGGATTTGGCAAAGCCTGATTTACAAGATCAACTGAAGCCTTATCTATAGCAACAGGATCAAAAGAGGCTAAAACACCTATATCAGGAACTATAGAAGCATCGTTATAATTCCAGCAGTCACAAAATGGAGAAACATTAGTAATGAAGTTTATGTGAAAGGCTGGCTTATTCTTCAAAACCGCATAGGCATACTCCACTATACGCTCACACGCTTCCAAGCTCATATCCCAATCTATATCTATCGCCTCTGAAGGACAAACAACTATACACTGACCACATCCAACGCATATTTCGTAATTTATGTAAGCCTTCCTATTCTCATCAAAGCTTATAGCGCTATAATTACAGTTTCTAATGCACGCTCCACAAGAAACACAATCATTCTTTGAGATCCTGGGCTTAGAGTTAGAGTGCATCTTAAGCTTGCCTTCCCTGGAAGCACAACCCATTCCAACATTTTTAATTGCGCCTCCAAAACCGGTTAACTCATGTCCTTTAAAGTGATTTAAGGAAATAATCACATCAGATTCCGCTATAGCAGAAGCTATCAACGCATAAGAAAAGTGTTTTAAGTTTATCTCTACCTTTCTACAATCAAAGCCCCTTAATCCATCGGCTATTAAAACATGACACCCAACCGTTAACGGATTAAACCCATTCTTGAAAGCAGCTTCAAGATGACTTACCGCGTTAGACCTGCTTCCCCTATAAAGTGTATTCGTATCTGTCAAAAAGGGTTTGGCACCTAAATCTCCCAAAATCTTAACGAGCCTACCAACAAAGTTATGCCTCACATAGGCCAAGTTTCCGAGCTCTCCGAAATGCATCTTTATGGCCACAAATCTTTCGGAGAGACTCAAATGACCTATGTGGGCCGTTCTAAGAAGACGTTCAAACTTATCCAGAAGATTCTCCCGAGAAGAAGCTCTAAGGTCCATAAAATATACCTTTGAAGCCATTATTTATTACTCCTCCTCTCCTCCATAATAGGCTATACTTGGATTAATGGCCTCAACCACCTTAATTCTCTTAAATCCCATACCCTCTAATTTACTAACGATGTCCCTTGTGATCTTATCTACTATGGTCCAACCCAAGGCTTTACAGAAGGGACATACACTAAGCCTCCGAGCTAAACTGACCCATATTTCAGCATAGCTTTCCTTAATCGTCATACCATAAACTAAACCAAGGGAAACGATATCGCTTTCGGTCTCGGGATCCTTAACCTTCTTAAGCTCCTCCAAAACACTCTTTTCAATTTCATTAAGCTCTCTTTTCACTTCAAGCTCACCTCTGAATCAAAAGATTTATATAATTATAGCACTAAATAATATAATACGGTAGCGGATTCTCGCAAAGAAAGACCATCAAATTAGCTTTTAGTTCTATAATCAAAGGGATCTTTAATCGCACTCCTGATATAGATGTGACCATTCCTAAGCTTTATAAATATAAAAGGGCTCTCAAGCTTAAAACTTGAGAGCCCTTCGAAATCAAAGATTAATAGCTGTACTTAATCCTCCTCAAAGATCTCATAAGGGCACGATGTAGGCCACTGAGGTAGCAAGCCAACAAACATTATTCCTGCTACAACCAAAAGCCTTAAATCCTCATCGCCTGTATTAAATACCCTGTGACATGTATTCTCTTTATTATAAACGGCATCACCAGCCTCGAAAGGAAACCTCTGTCCCTCTACCTCAACTTCCCCTTTACCTTGAAGAACGTAATATATTTCCTCACAATTATGACGATGAAGAGGGCTATGAGCACCTGGCGGAATCTCCACTATCCCAACTATTAGCGATTTTGTAGGAAATCCAGTCTCAGGATATATTACCTTCCAGTCCCTTACTCCCTTTTTCTTTTCCATGGGAGCTCCTCCTATAAACTCGCTCTTTTTTATGACCACCTTATGCAATGTTTGTACACCTCCTTATGTTCTTATCTCTATTAAAATATAGCCATAAATACCAATATCATAACAAGGGTTGTAACCGCATTAATAGCAGTGGCCAAAGTATAGGTCTTAAAACCACCTTTAGTAGTTAGCCCTGAGACCTTAGCAACAACCCAAAAACCGCTATCGTTTATATGACATCCCAAAAGAGCTCCAGAACCAATAGCCAATGCTAGCCACAAGCCAGGTACATTGAGCTGAGATATCAAAGGAGCCATAAGATTGGCAGTGGTTATTATAGCAACAGTTCCTGAACCTTGAGCTATCTTTATAACAGAAGCTATTATCCATGCTAAAAACAGAATAGGTATCTGATAAACTTTCATAGCTTCTGCTAAAACCTTTCCTATATTACTTCCACCTAAAACGGCCCCAAGAGATCCACCTGCGCCAGTTATAAGTAAAACTATTCCAGCGCTTGCAAGAGCCTTATCTACAGACTTAGATAAACTCTCTCTGTCCATGGTGGTATAACCCACATAGAGGGCACACATCGCACCTAAAAGCATAGCTATGTTCCTATCACCTATGAAAAGAAGGAAGCTACCAAAAGGACCTGGTTCCTTTCCAGCTATAACCCTTACCAAAGAAGCTAAAAGAATCAAAACTATAGGTGTAACTATAGGAAGAAGAGAAAGAGCAAGAGAGGGAAGTTTACCCTTCGTTGTCTCTTCGTAAGAAACATCCTTAAAGAAAACATCTTCATCTTCAGAGGTATTCCAGAAACCCTTAACCTGAGTTATAAACTTATAGATGTAGAGAGCCAAGAAAGCTCCAGGTGCTCCAACTAAAAAGCCTCCCAAGATCATCTTTCCTAAAGGAACCTTCAAGGTATCAGCCACAACCAAAGGCCCAGGGGTAGGTGGAATAAGCATATGAGCCGTTCCTAAACCGATGATAAGCGAAGATAAAAGAAGAGGCACGCTTCCACTAGTAACTTTAGCGATCCTTCTTGCTATAGGAGCTAAGATTATAAAGCCGACGTCAAAAAATACAGGCGTAGATACTATCAGCGAAGCGGAACAAAGCGCTTCAGGTGTCCTCTTAGGAGAGAAAACCCTCAGTAAGGATCTAACTATACTCTCAACAGCACCAGAGTCAGCCAAAAGCTGTCCTATAATCACACCGAAACCTACAACTAAGCCTATTCCCGTCATTGTGGTACCAAATCCAGAAGCTATTGTAGAAGCGGTTTTTAAAGCACCTTGACCCGAAGCTATTCCAAAGTACAAAGCTCCCAAGATCAAACCAAAGACTGGAGACCATCTATAGCGTATTATAAGTATCAGAGCTATCGCTATAGCAACAACTAAATGAAACACAAGCATAAATTAACACCTCCTCCTATTAAAATGCATATTTATTCAAGGCTTCTTCATTTACATCTATCCCTAAGCCTGGTCCATCAGGCGGGATAGCATAACCATCAACTATCTCCAACGGGGTTCTCAGCACCTCCTCCCTTAAGGGTGTTAAAGAGACATCCCTTGGCACCTCTAAGCGGTTAGGAACTGCACAAGCAAAGTGAAGGGTAGCTGCAAAACCCACATCGCTACCATAAAAGTGAGGTGAATAAGGAAGCCCTCTTTCTTTCAGCAGATCGCATACCTTTCTCATTTCACCTATACTTCCCACTCTCGTTATATCAGGCATACCAATATCTATAGCTTTAAGGTCAAGGGCTTTCCTAAAGTCGCTAATACCGAAATAGTTTTCTCCAGCAGCAAGGGGGATGGTTAATCTTTCAGCTATTTCCGACATGGTTTTCAGGTCTTCACAGAGCGTAGGCTCTTCTATCCAGTCAGCTCCAGCTTCTTCCACCCTAAGCACCATTTCATAAGCCTCCTCGCTTTCCCAACCTTGATTAGCATCCACGTAAACCTTAACATCCTTACCAACGATAGATCTCGCCTTCTTTACAAGAATAACATCCTCTTCTTTGTCAAAACCTACCCTTATCTTCAAAGCCTTAAAACCAAGTTTTAAACACATAGTTAAAGAGCTCTCCAAATCAGACATATCCATACCTATCGCATAAAGTAGAACTTTATCCTTTTTCCCTCCGAGAAGCTTATAGAGAGGCTTATCCTCTACTTTACCCTTTATATCCCATAGCGCTATGTTAATGGCACTTATAGCCTGGTATATACAACCGCGAGCCCCCCACTGAAGACCTAATCTATAAAGCCTTGACATAACTCTATGGGTTAATCCCTCCGGATCAAGAGGGTTTTCGCCAATCAAAAGAGGTTTAAGACCATACTCTATGGTAGCCTTTCTCTCATAAATCGCCCAAGAAGGAAAGTTAACGAAAGCCTCACCCCAACCCGATATTCCTGCATCAGTCTCAACTTTAACCAACGCAAAGTTTCTATGAGTCAAAACACCCAATGAAAATTTAATAGGTTTAGGCAATTTACATTTAAGAGGAATGAATTTAACCTCAGTTATCCTCACATCTATCACCCCCTATAATAATATATAATATGTATGATATTTAGCAAAACAAAAAAACAAACTACCTATCCTCTATAAGTTTAAAAATCTCCTCAAAATGCTTTAGCATTGCTTCTTTTGCCTTCTCTTTATTTTTCGTCCTCAAGGCATTAACTATAACCCGATGAGTATCAACAGACTCAGTCCAGCTTCTATCTTTCTCCTTAATACACTTTTCCTTAATATATCTCCATAAATGCTTTCTCATCAAGAACAAAAATCCCTCCAACGTACTCTCAAGTATAGAGTTCTTAGTAAATTTAGCCAAATAACTATGAAAGAAATAATCAGCTTCTATAAAGGAATCAACATCACCTATCTTACCTGCCTCATTCATCTTATTCACGAAAGACTCAAGGGTCTTGATTTCGTCTTCAGAAATCCTCTCACATACAAGCTCTGCGATACCAGGCTCCAAAGCTTTCCTAGCCTCAATTATATCTATGGTATTTTCATCCTCTTGAAGTATCTCAAGAGCCCTACTAAAGGAGATGGGAAGATATCCTGTTACGTAAGTACCATCTCCCGCTTTCCTTTCTAAAACTCCAGCCATTTCTAAAGCAACTAAAGCCTCCCTTACCGCCGTTCTACTAACACCAATTCCTTCAGCTATGACCTGTTCTGGCGGTATCTTATCACCTACCTTAAACTTTCCAGCTTGAATGTTGTTTATTATCTGTTTAGCTACATATACGGACTTCTTGTCCCTATCAAGCTTCTCAAACAGAGAGCTTCACCTCCAACTATCCCTATTAATTCCCGTATACCCTAATACTTAACCCCCAAAGCCACAAATATACTCACGCTTGCATAATCACCCTTACAGCATGACCGAGCACAGCAGCTTTCCCCAATACCTTCCACAAAAACGCCCTTAAGCCCAGCATCTAAAAACCACTTCTTTACTTCTTCCCTTTTAAACCCCATCCAGCGATCGTGATGCTCCTCTTTTAAAAAGGTAAAGTTATGTTCATCCAAGTCGGTTATTACAAGCTTTCCACCCGGTTTTAGCACACGGGCCATCTCTCTTATAGCTTTAGCCGGATCTTCAACATGATGAAGGCACATGTTAGCAAAAATATAGTCAAAAGAGCTATCCAGAAAAGGTATGCTTTCAGCCCCGCCGATAACATAAATCACTTTTTCAAAATTAGAAAACTTGCTCCTCATTTTCTCTAACATGGCTTTCGATTGATCCATAGCTACAACCTTTAATCCCTTGGTAACTAATCCCTCTGTTATAAATCCTGTTCCAGCTCCAACATCGAGAGCTTCCTTACCCTCTTTAACATCTGCAAGAGCTATAGCCTTCTCTCTAACAGCCTCTGAAAAAAAGCTAGACCTCATTTGATCCCAATTAATAGCTACTCTGTCAAAATATTCCTTACTATCCAAAAATATCCCCCCCTCACCCAGATTAAAATATGGGTTAGGCAGGTTAACCTGCCTAACCCATATTTTAATCTAAACTTCTTTCTTTCGCCAGGTATAGGTCCCAAATATTACAAATAAGGTTTCAAGGAACAAAGCTAAGATCGTCACCCATGTCCAAATAGGAAGTCCCAATGCAGAGCGAGCATTCCAAGATCGAGGAGCATATTGTAAGTGTAGGCTTAAAGGTCATGAAAAGCGCCAAAGCTATCAGGATAAAAAGGGAGTATCTGCTTGCTCTTATAACCTGCTTTATAAAGACTGACTTAAGGTCAAATCTCTCCTCTCCACCTACCTGCAATGGAAAAGGCTAAATCTATAAAAAACTGCCCCGCCCCAGTTACACTAAGCAACGACCCAAATATTATAAAAACGATAATCACATTAGCAGAAACATCTAAAGCCGTCCCAAAAATCCCTTCAGTTCCATAATAAATTATGGTTGCGATCCTATTTAGGCTGTAACCCCTATGTCCGATAACAGCGGGTAGCCATTTGCCAATAAACACATATATTAAAAAGGCTATAGCTGTAACTGGCAACATCATACCAATGCTACGGCGTGCTCCTTCTATACTGACTAACACAGCGAAAATGGCTAAAACTATCTCCAAAGGCGTCCTCTGCCCAACCCCAATAAGGGTAATCTGCCTCCAAGCGACCATCAAGTAAATTCCTGAAAAAAGCGTCATGAAAACCAAAGCTAAATCAATAAAAACTGAGGTCTTATTCTTTTTACGACTTATTAAAAACATATATATAAAAACCCCAATCCAGTGGACCACCCTTTGATCCAAAGTGGATAAAGAACCAATAGCATTTGATAAAACGAAGGGTTCCTTCTTACATCCTCAAGAAGGAACCCCTATAAATGCCTATTTTAAAACCCCTTTCTCCTTAAAGAATCTCTCAGCCCCAGGGTGAAGCGGAATAGGGACGTCTTTACCATTTTCCACATTCATAACCTTAGCTGATTCAATGGTCTTTATAAGGATATCCAAATTTTCATACACAGCCTTACATATCTTATAGGCTATTTCCTCTTCTAAATCATCTCTGCAAAAAACAGCAGTTGTAGCAGCAACAGTAACCACATCTTCGTTTAATCCAGAATAAGTGTTTTTAGGGATGATAAACTTTATAAAATAAGGAGAAGCTTTAGTAACGCGCTCTATCACATCATCCTCAAACCTTATCATTACCCAATCTTTGCTTCTTGCCGCTAACTCTATAACAGCTTTCTGGGGTATAGCAGCCATAGCTAATAAAGCATCAGCATTACCATTTAGGAGAGCTTGAACGCCTTGGGTGTAAGAAACATAAATAGGCTTTAAATCCTCAAGGGCCATGTTATATTGCTTCAATATCTCTTTAAATAGCACTATCTGGCCTCCACCCGCTGGTCCAAGAACTACCCTTTTACCCTTCAAATCCCTCACAGTTTTTATACCAGTGGTTTTAAGAGTTAAAACATGAACAACGCTTGGCTGAATCGTAAATAGGCCTCTTAAGTTTTTATATGCTTCCTTGTAAGGTTCAAGTCCATGATATCCAGCATAAAGTATATTACCATTAGCCATACCAATTTGAACCTTGTTTTTGGCAACCAAGACAACATTTTCAACTGATCCACCCGTAACTTCAGCGGTTGCCTGGACTCCCTCAACATATTTATTAATTATGCTTGCAATAGCCCCTCCTAAGGGATAGAAGTAACCCCCTGTTCCTGCAGTTCCTATAGAAATGTGTTTAGTAGCAGCCAGAGCGACTACATTAAAACTCAGCAATGCAAAAGCTATCAGAAACAAAATCACAAGCCTTTTCATCTAAATACCCCCTTTCTGCATTTTTTTAAATAATAAAATTTGTTAAAAAACATTAACAGTAAGCGATATGGTGTATTATAATAGTTTTTAAGAAGGATGCAATTGTCATATTCAAAAGCTTTGTAGATGGATATACCATACTTGCTGATGCCGATGGTAGCAACGCTATACTTGCCGCATGGGGCACAGATGTGCCATTTGATATCGCAGAAAGAACCTATATCGCCAAGGTGGCAGAGTTTCCATGGTTATTCATAGTTAGAACAGATCTTGCATGGGGATCCTTAAATGATGTAGCCGAAGCAATTAAAGCTAACCCAGAAAATATAAAGTGGGGTTGGTTAGGTGGTACTGCAGGAGCAGATGCCCCTGTGATACAATTTATGGCTGCTTTGAAAAACAAAGGAATAGATACCTCAAAGATTAAAATGGTCACATATCCTGGCGGAAGCGACCTGGCGATAGCTGTAGCTGGCGGACATGTAGATATCGGTGTAGTGTCTTCCGTATCAGTAGGTCCTGTATACAGCGCTGGTAAAGTAAAAGTAATTGCCGTTACAGGTAAAGATAGATTCCAGAGCTTCTCAAACATTCCAACAACATATGAGCAAGGATCCTAAAGTTGTTGAGGAGTTGGCAAAAATAGGCGCGGTTCCGGCTTTTGCTAACTCAGAAAATTATCGTAAATATGTCATCGATTTAGCCAATGAATTGAAATCGTTAAAGAAGCAATAAATCGCAATGTTAATCAATATAATCAAAAATGAAGGGTTAATCTTAGTTTTAATCGGAATTTTAGGTTTGAATGATAGCCTAAGACTTATCAAAGTAATCTTAGATGAACCTATAATAGGAATAAGCTATCTCCAGCTACACTAACAATACTTGCTTTATTTCTTTACAGCTTAGCGGTAACCCCTTTCGGATACCTGATAAGTACCACAGGTTTCATCATTTCAACAACATATATCTTTGGAGAAAGATCGATTATTTCATCCATACTATTCGGAATCTTAGTAGGCACAGCTTTTTGGTTTTTCTTTATCTACCTTGGTGGTATCCCGTTGCCATAAACCCTTTGACAAAAGCTCAGCCAAATATTATAAACAATATAAGTAAGAAGGAAACCTGAGCTTTCCTATTAACTTTATTAAAACTATCTATAGGAGGTAAGCCATATGAAAAAACAGGCTGACTTTTACAAGCTTCCTATTGAAGAAGTGTTTTCCCTTTTAGAAAGC